>NZ_JBNHFD010000039.1:0-31577 GCF_059089865.1 Arthrobacter sp. Y3221157 | reverse complement strand
CTCGCCGGCTTCCGCCTGGGAATAACCGGCCGGCCTGGCCGCGCGCCGGCGGCGTCTGTGGCGGAAGCGTGCGGCCCTGCGCGGCCGCCGGCTGTGGTTCCTGGCTGGGGCGGCCGCCGTCGTCGTGGTCCTCGCCGTGGTGTTGCTGACGTCGATCCGGCAGCCGGCGCCAGGCCCGGCCGAAACCCCGGGCCCCACGATTCCGGGGCAGCTGGGCGAACACTTCAAGGAACTGGAAGAGAGCGTCACGCCATGAGGCACACCCCGGTCCGAAGATTCACGGCCCTGATCCTGGCCGCCTGCCTTGGCCTTTGGCTCCTGGCCGGATGTTCCGCCGAACCCGACCTGGACCGCGGGGTGGCCGAACAGCTGCAGCAGCGGGTGGCGGTGGCCAAGCAGCACGCGGCCCAGCAGGACTTTCCCGCCGCCCAAGCCGAGCTTCAGCAGCTGAGCCAGCACGTGGCGACGGCGGCCGGACAGGGCCGGATGTCCGAGCAGCGGAGGAGCCGGATCGAGGCCGCGATCAGTAGCATCCGCAATGATTTGGCGGCAGCCGCCTCTCCTGCCCCGCAGCCTTCCGCGCCGGCGACCCTGACCGAGGAGCAGCTGGAACAGGCGGAGGAGGCCAGGAAGGAAGCCGAGGAGCAGCGGGAGAAGGCCCAGGAGGAAGCCGAGGAACTGCGCAAGGAAGCGGAAAAGAAGCTGGAAGAGGCGCAGAAGGAAGCCGAGAAAAAACGCGGCAACGGCTGATCCCTGCGTTGGCCCCTGCCCTTTCCAGTAACGTACTGCCCAGGTGGTACGGTGACGCCTATGCATTTGAAGGCCTACCAGCGCGGCCCCACGCCACCGCGCCGGAGGAGAAAACCGAGCCTCGTCCTTGCCGGCTACAGCCGCTCCGTCGCAGCCTTCCAGAACCAGCAGCTCTCCACCCTGCAAAAACTCGGCCGGCGCCTGCTGCCGCGGCACCCTGCCCAGCTCATCGTCCTCGGGTTTGCGCTAGTTATCGCCGTTGGAACCGGGCTATTGATGCTGCCGATCGCAAGGAACGGCGGCGGTGGCGCCTCCTTCCTGGAGGCCCTGTTCACCGCGACGTCGGCCGTCTGCGTGACGGGACTGGTGACCGTGGACACCCCGGTGTTCTGGAGCGGGTTCGGGCAAGTGGTGATCCTGGCCCTGATCCAGGTGGGTGGTTTCGGCGTGATGTCCTTCGGCACCCTGCTGGGCGTCCTGACCGCCCGGCGGCTGGGCCTGCGCTCCAAAATGCTGGCCGCCGCGGAAACCAAGAGCGCAGGCTTCGGCGACGTCCGCCGGGTCCTGCTGGGTGTCTTCATCATCACCCTGCTCGTTGAGGTCACGCTGGCCCTGGTGCTGACGCTGCGGTTCCTGCTCAGCTACGGCTACTCCCCCGGCGTGGCGCTGTGGCACGGGGTGTTCCACTCGATCTCCGCCTTCAACAATGCCGGGTTCGCGCTGTACTCGGACAGTCTCATGGGGTTCGTCAGCGATCCCTGGGTATGCCTGCCCATTGCCGCGGCCGTGATCATCGGCGGCCTCGGGTTCCCCGTCCTGTTCGAACTGCGCCGCCAGTTCCGCCAGCCCGTCTTCTGGAGCATGCACACCAAGCTGGTGTTGCTGGGCAGCGCTGTCCTCCTGGTTGGCGGCACAGTGTTCCTGACGGCCGCGGAGTGGACAAACTCCGCCACGCTGGGTGCGCTGCCTCCCGGTGAGCGGGTCCTGGGCGGGTTCTTCCAGTCCACAATCACCCGCACCGCGGGATTCAACAGCATTGACGTCAGCCAGATGCACCCGGTGTCCTGGCTGGGCATGGACATCCTGATGTTCATTGGCGGCGGCCCGGCCGGGACGGCGGGCGGCCTCAAGATCACCACGTTCGCCGTCCTGTTCTTCATCATGGCCACCGAACTGCGCGGCGGCACGGCGGTGAACATCTTTGGCAAACGCCTTTCCCGGGCCGTCCACCGCCAGGCCATCACCGTGGTCCTGCTGGCCATCGCCCTCATCACGGCGTCCACCATGTTCCTGATGCTCATCACCGACTTCGGCCAGGAACGGATCCTCTTCGAGGTGGTCTCCGCCTTCTCCACGGTTGGGCTTTCCACCGGCATCACGGCGGGAATGCCCCCGGCAGGCCAGGTGGTGCTGATCTTGCTCATGTTCATCGGCCGCCTGGGCCCCGTCACGCTCGGCACCGCCCTGGCTCTCCGCAGCCGCCCCATCATGTACGAATACCCGAAGGAAAGGCCCCTCATTGGCTAAGGACATGTTTTCCCGGCGAGCAGGACGCGCCGCCCAGGCTGACTCCGTGGCAGTGATCGGGCTGGGCCGGTTCGGCGGGTCACTGGCGCTGGAGCTGGAAGCGCAGGGCACGGAGGTGCTGGGCATCGACAGCAACGAGGAGATCGTGCAGTCCTACAACGGCGTCCTCACGCACGTGGTCCGCGCAGACTCCACCAAGGAGGCTGTGCTGCGGCAGCTGTCAGTCCACGAGTTCGACAGGGTGGTAGTGGGCATCGGCACGGACCTTGAGGCCAGCATCCTGACCACCTCCCGGCTGCTCACCTTCAAGCATCCGCAGATCTGGGCCAAGGCCATCAGTGAACCGCATGCCGAAATCCTGGCCCAGCTCGGCGTCGAGAACGTGATCCGGCCCGAGCACGACATGGGGAAGCGGGTGGCGCACCTGGTCCGCGGCTCCATCCTGGACTACGTGGAATTCGAGGACGACTTCGTGATGATCCGCACCCAGCCGCCTCTGGTTGCCCGGGACCGGCCGCTCGGCGTCCTCGGCCTCCGCGACCAATACGGGATCACCATCGTGGCAGTGAAGCGGCCCGGCGGGACCTGGACCCACACCACGGCCCAGACCGTCCTGTACGACGACGACCAGATCATTGTGCAGGGTCCGAAAAACCTGGCGGAGGGGTTCAGCCAGCAGGCCTAGGATCCACCCGCTCCCGTTCCCACCGGGAGCAGTCGCGGCTACGATGAAGCCGTCCGCGCCCGCCTCCTGCCGGGGGCGGTGTGCGGATTCAGAGCCGGCACGAGAAAGGAAACCTGATGGCCGACACCCCAAACCCGATCCAGATCCAAAAGTTCCTCGGCGGCGTGGACTATCCCGCCAAGCGTGACGCCCTGCTGTCCAGGGCGAAGGACTCGGGCGCCGACAGCAACGTGATCCAGGCACTCGAAGCTATTCCGGACAAGGAATACGACAGCCCCACGGCCGTCAGCTCCGCAATTTCCGACAGCAACTCCTAAGGCTTCACCCGGCGGGGACAGGGCCTGCCGTACAGCACCTGTCCCTGCCGGTCCGCCTAAGCTGGCAGCATGCCTGACCTTGCCGCCCTGGTGCCCACCCTGGTGGCCCTCGCCATCCTGGTGGCACTCACGGTGGGCGTCCTGTGGGGCTCACGGACGCCGTCGTACACTGCTCCCGCCGCCGCCATCTTCCGCGGGGCGGCCCAACTGGCGCTCATCAGCCTGGTCCTCGGCGGCATCATCACCGACTCCTTCTGGGTGGGGGCGGCGCTGCTGGTCATGTTCACCGTGGCCGCGGTGACAGCCACCCGCCGGCTGGCGTGGTCCTGGCACCGGTTCGCGGTGGTGTCTGCCACCATGGCGGCCGGTGTCCTGGTGACCCTCGGCGTGGTGTTCGGCACCGGTGCCATCGAATTCGCGCCGCGGTACGTCCTGGCCGTCGGGGGCATCGTGATCGGCAACTGCATGACCATCGCCGTCCTGGCCGGGCGCAGGTTTTATGAGGCGGTGCGGGAGCAGTGGGACGAGGTGGAGGGCTGGCTGGCGCTCGGCGCAGCGCCCGGCCGGGCTACGCTCAGGCAGGCCCGCGACTCCGTGCACGCAGCGCTGATCCCGTCGACTGACCAGACTAAAACCACCGGCCTGGTGACCCTGCCCGGCGCCTTTGTGGGCGCCATCTTCGGCGGTGCCTCACCCCTTGAGGCCGGCCGCTTCCAGGTGGTGGTGCTGGCGTCCATCCTGGCAGCCGGGTCGCTGACCGCCGTCGCGCTGATGCGTTCCCTCCGGGCGGTGAAGGTGCGCCCGGAAGCGCTGTAGCCCAACTCCGAAGAAATTCATCTGCCAGCAAAGGAAGCAGCATGAAGGCAATCGTTATTGGGGCTGGCATAGCCGGCCTGGTCACAGCGCGGCAGCTTGGGTTGGCCGGCTGGGACGTCGAGCTGCTGGAGAAATCGGATGCTCCGCGTTCCGATGGCTACATGATGGACTTCTTCGGCCCGGGCGTGGAGGCGTCGGAGCGGATCGGCCTCTACCCGCGGCTCGCGGCTGCGGCCTACCGCCCTGACGCAGTCGAGTATGTGGACACCAGGGGACGCCGCACCTGCAGCCTTGACTATGGGCAGTTTTCCCGGCTGGCCGGCGGCAAGGTCCTGAGCCTCCTGCGGCCCGACATGGAGCGGGCAGCACTGGCTGCGCTGGAGGATGTTCCCGCCGGAAGGGTACGGATCCGTTACGGGGCGCGGCTGGCCAGGGTGTGGAACGACGGCGACGGCGGCGTCCGTGCCGCCGTCGCCGGCCCGCCCCGCGAGGTGCTTACTGCGGACGTGCTGGTGGGTGCGGACGGCATACATTCCGAAGTCCGCGCCCGGATCTTTGGCCCCGAAGGTGATTACCTGCGTCCCCTCGGCATGCGCGCGGCCGCGTTCATAGTCGAGGACCATCAGCTGAACACCCGGATCCGGAACCGGTTCGTCCTGACGGACAGCATCGGCCGGATGGCCGGGATCTACAGCCTCCGGACGGACCAGGTGGCTGCCTTCCTGGTCTACCGCGATGCAGGTGAAGGGGGCAGCAGCCCGGACGGCGCGGGTGCGCGCGATCGGTTACGGAAGGAATTCGCCGGCCTTGGCAGAACCGTGGACCGGCTCCTCGAACTCTGCCCCGTGCATCCCTACGACGACGTGGTTGCACAGACCGTCCTGCCGGCCTGGCACAAGGGCGCCGCAGTCCTGGTCGGCGATGCCTCCGGGGCGGTCTCGCTCCTCGCGGGCCAGGGCGGTTCACTCGCAATTGCCGGCGCCGCGCTGCTCGGGGACATCCTCGGCCCCCTCACCTCGCCAGACGGGGTCAGCACAGCCCTCGGCCGGTTCGATGAACGCTGGCGGCCACAGGTGGAGGTGGCCCAGGCAGCGGGACGCCGGGCGGCACGATCGTTCCTTCCGTCGAACCGGACCCAGCGCCTGGCGCGACGGTGGGTCATCCGGGCAACCCGTCTGCCCGGCGTCGACCGGCTCGTGGCCCGGCAGATCCTGGGCCGGACCGCGAAGTAGCTGCCGTCCCGCCCGGACAGGGAGCCGCTAGAAGCCGGCGTCCTGGTCCCCCGTGCCCCCGGTCATTGCTGGACCTCCCGCCTGGAGCTTCCGTCCGATGAAGTGAGCAGGTACTGGCTGAACCATCTTGCCGCCAGTTCGGCAGCCCTGGCCAGGGTTCCGGGTTCCTCAAAAAGATGGGTGGCTCCCGGCACGATCTCCAGCCGGTTGGCACTGTGCATGAGGGACTGGGCCTCCCGGTTGAGGGCAAGCACCTGGGTATCGGCGCCGCCAACGATCAGCAGCGTGGGGGCCCGCACGGCGGCGAGCCGCGTCCCGGCAAGATCCGGCCGGCCGCCCCTGGACACCACGGCCGCTATTTCGGCATCCGGTTCGGCGGCTGCCCACAATGCGGCACCGGCCCCCGTGCTCGCCCCGAAGTAGCCGATCCGGCCATGCCAGCCGTCCTGCCGCGATTCCACCCACCGGGTGGCAGAGCGGAGCCGCTGGGCCAGCAGGGCGATATCAAACAAGTTGGCCCGGTCCACTTCCTCCGCCGGCGTGAGAAGGTCAAGCAGCAGCGTGCCCAGTCCGGCATCATGGAGGACTGACGCCACATACCGGTTGCGCGGACTGTGCCGGCTGCTTCCACTGCCGTGGGCGAAAATGACCATGCCTTCACACCCGGAAGGCCGGTACAGGCTTGCGCTCAACCGGACTCCTCCGGCCGGGATCTCGACTTCTTCCTCGACCCCTTCACCCTGCACAATGCCCTCCTGCACGGTTTCACCCTGCACCCTGCCCTCCGGAATTATGCTTCCGCGGACCCTGCGCAGCCGGCGTTCGGCTTCGTCCAGCAACCGGACCACCTCTTCGTCCCCGGTGGCCGAGAAGTCGTAGTAGTAGTGGCCCACGGCCCGGAAGTTCCGCGGCGTAGCCAGGCAGACGACGTCGTCCGCCTCCCTCAGCGAGGGAATGGCACGCGCCGGTGCCACCGGCACGGCCAGGACCACCCGGGCCGCGCCAAGCTGCCGGGCAATCTGGCACGCAACCCTGGCCGTAGATCCAGTGGCGATCCCGTCGTCCACCACAACGGCCGTGCGACCGTGGAGGCCGGTGCGCGGCCGGCCCTGCCGGTACCGCGCAGTCCGGTCCTCCAACAGTCCGCGTTCGCTGCTTTCGACGCCGGCCAGGTCCTCGTCCGTGACGCGGGCAAGAGAGAGGACGCGCTCATCCAGGACCCGCGCGCCGCCCTCCCCGATGGCGCCCATGGCCACTTCGGGCTGGAACGGAACCCCCAGTTTCCGGACCATGATCACGTCCAGCGGCGCGTCGAGGGCTTTTGCCACCTCGAACGCCACCGGAACTCCGCCGCGGGGCAATCCCAGCACCACCACGTCCCGGCCCCGCAGTCCGGCCAGGCGCTGCCCAAGCCGCCGGCCGGCGTCGGCCCTGTCCAGGAACTCGACCATTGCCGCGTCCTCCCAGGAAGTGGCCTCCCTGCTAGTTAACCTCCCGCGGGCGGTGGGCCCGCAATCCCAGTCAACTCCTGGGCAGCACCGCCTTCAAGGGCAGAAAGACCCAAAGTCTGCGCGGGGTGCCAGCACCCGCCCGTGACTCAGGGTTTCCTAGCCGCCGCCCGCTGCGACCCCCACCGTGCAGTTGGCGGCGTCGTCCACCACGTCCTCGAGGTCACCGGTGCGGTGCAGCACCTCGAGTTGCCGGATGGCGCCGGTGCCCACATGCAGCAGGTTGTCCGTCAGCTCCTCCACGCGCTGCAGGTCCCCGATGTCCTCCAGTGCAGGGCGGATATGGTTCAGCAGGGAATTGACGACGGCGAGCGCCGGCGCGGGCCTGCTGGTCACCGGATCCAGGAGTTGCCCGCGCAGTCCCCAGCGGCTGGCCTTCCATTCGGCCAGCCGCAGCAGCGCCGTAGGCACGGCCACCGGTTCGACGCCGGCCCGCCACTCCCGCGCGGCCGTTTCCACCAGTCCCCGGGCGATCCCGGCGAGCAGCACCGTGTTCTCCGGCCGCAGGCAGACATCGGCGAGCCGGACCTCCACCGTGGGGTAGTGCCGGGAGAGCCGGGCGTCGAAGTAGATCATGCCCTCGTCCAACGCGACGCCGGTGTCCACCATGTCATGCACCAGCTGGTAGTAGGCGTCCGGTGTCCGCAGGATTTCCAGCGGCCCGGCGGACGGCCAACGGTTCCACACCTGCGACCGGTAGCTGGCGTAGCCGGTGTCCTGCCCGTGCCAGAAGGGCGAGTTTGCACTGAGCGCGGTCAGCACCGGCAGCCAGTTCCGGATCCTGTCCAGCACCCCCACGCCCTCCTCCGGCGAGTCGATCGAGACGTGGATGTGGCAGCCGCAGGTGAGCTGTTCCCGTGCGGTCAGCCCGTACTCCTCCGCCATCGCTGCGAAGCGCCGCAGCTTCACCGGGTGCGGGTCGCAGGGTAGCGGCGAGGTGCCCAGTGCGGCCACCCGCACCCCCACGTCCTCCCCCGCCTGGTGCGCGATGGCCCGGCCGGCCACGATGTCCGCCTCCAGGGCAGCCATGGTGGAATGCGGCGGGGTGACCACCTCGATCATTTCCTGCTGGAATTCGGCTGTCAGCACGGGACCGGCACTGGACTCAAGCGGCCGGACATACAGATCCAGGAGCGCCCCCGCCATCGGCACGGCGTCCCCGCTGCCCGGGTCCACCAGGAGCAGTTCTTCCTCCACACCGAAGGTCCTGACGTTCCCGCCGCTGCCCGTGCCCGGACCGCCGGTGCCGTTATTCGGAAAGGTGTCCATCGCCGTCGTCCTTTACTCGTTGCATCCTTGCAAGTTCGTCCCAGAAACAGGCCAGCGTCACGGCGCCGTTCTCCAGGACGTCCAGGCTGACGCTCTCGTCGCTGTCATGCCAGTGGTCCTCCACAAGCCCGGTTCCGAAAAACAGCACGGGCGCATGGAGCACGCGGGACAGAAGCTCGGCTGGCCCTCCGCCCGCGTTGCCCATCCGGCCTACGCTGCCGGACCTGAAGCCCCGCGCCATGGCCCGCTCCAGCGCATGAACTGCGGGGTGGTCCGGGGTCCGGTAGGGTTCCTGCGCCGTTTCAATGTCCGGGGTCAGCCGGTGGTGGAAGGCGCCGCTGATGATGGCGTCCACCCATTGCCGCAGCAGGCCCTCGACGAGGAATTTCAGGTTGACGGCGGGCGCGGGGCCTGCCTGTTGGGGGGAGGTGGGGTGAGCGGGCGTTTCGGTTTTTGCCGCCACAAGTGAGCGGGCGTTGGGGTTTTGGGCGCCGGAAGTGAGAGAGCGTTGGTGGAGGTGGGCGCGGACTCCCTCGAGGTGGGCCAGGACCTGGCCCTTGGCATCCGAGCTTCCCCGCCCGTACAGCCTGCCCCCGCGCACCACCGGCTGGAACGGTGCCGTCTGGTTCCAGTTGTCCGGCTTCACGGCACGGACGTCGTGGTGGCTGTAGACCAGGACGGTAGGCGCGCCGGGGGCCGCACACCACTCCGCGTACACCGCGTGCGATTCCCCCGTGGGTTGCACCTCGACAACAGGGAAGCCGATGTCCCGGAACGCGGCGGCCAGCCAGTTGGCCGAGCGGAGCAGGTCCTTGGTGTGCCCGGGTTCCCCCAATATTCCCGGGACTTGCACCCACTCGGCCAACTGACGCGTCCGGTCTGCCCGCCGGGAGCGGACGTAGGCGTGCGGGTCCGCGCCGCCGTCGTCCGTTGAGGCAGCGGCGGCGGGGCTGTCCTGCCGGTCCATGCCCGCTCCTCAGGTCATGTGCGCGGCTGGGCCGGGTTGGTGGGCACCCCCTGCGACGGCGGGTTGACCGGCGGACCGGGCACCGATGTGGGCTGCTGCGCGGGCACGGCGCCTGGTGCCACTTCCGGGGTACTGGGTGCCTGCGGGCCGCTCGGCTCCGCACCTGCCTGCAGGTCCTGCAGCCTCTTCTCCAGGACTTGCAGGACAGGCAGCCGGTTCCCGTGCTCCTTCTCGTAGCCGATCAGCTGCGCCACGTCAGCTTCCGCCAAACCCGTGATGCGCGTGGGAAGCGTCCCCAAAGGCAGGTGGTCGTAGTCCGGCAGGGGCAGGTCCTTGTGTTCAGGGACGCTTTGCCCGGGGACATTGTGCTCAGGAATGTCATTCATCTTGGCTTTTCTTCCAATCTCTTCGATACCCGTATGCTGGCCAGTCCGCCGCTGCAGCGGACGGAAGTGATGACGGACTCTGCTTACCGCCGAAGAGAACAACATAATAAGCACCCTTATCAATCCGCGGAAAGGGCCAACGGCTCCTGTTTTTCCGGGACCGGAAGGCCCCCGCGCGGCCGCGACAGGCCAGAAGGCCGGAAATTAGCGAACATTATTGGGTCTTTTTGATTGGTTCCGGCGGGCTTACGGTAGACGCACGAGGGCCGCCTATCCCGGGCGACCGGCCAAGGAGGACTTTCCAATGACAACGCACGTCGCGGACTGCAGCGTAACGAACTGTTCCTTTAACGACCACACCAACTGCAACGCAGCCGCCA
Source organism: Arthrobacter sp. Y3221157 (assembly GCF_059089865.1). Taxonomy (NCBI): domain Bacteria; kingdom Bacillati; phylum Actinomycetota; class Actinomycetes; order Micrococcales; family Micrococcaceae; genus Arthrobacter; species Arthrobacter sp. Y3221157. The sequence goes on along the minus strand of NZ_JBNHFD010000039.1, from coordinate 21,740 downwards.
TCACCGTGGGCGGCGCCGAAAACCACGCGCACTGCGCCACGTTTATCGAAACGGGAATCCATGGTGGCCTGCCGAAGGTCCTGGCCGACGTCGGAGCCTGCCAGCGCAGTGAATGCGTCCACAACGACCACCTCATGTGCAAGGCGCCTGAGGTGCACGTCGGCCCCGGCCGGGACAACGCCGACTGCCTGACGTACTCGCACGCATAGCCAGCACTCCTGAAGGATCCGGAGCACCCGGGACGGCAACGCCCCCGGGTGCTCCGTCGTGTCCGGGCGGGGACGTTCCCTCGCGCGGGCAGCCTGCCGTCCCGCCGTCGTACGCCAAGCCCTGTACTTCCCTCCCGATCACCGGTACATTCGGAACTGTGACGGGCGTCATGGCCCGCCCTCCCCGGCCCATCTGCACAGGCCCCGGGAGTAGCTGCTGCAGTCCAACGGCGGCGTATGATGCAGGAGCGGAAGGGCCCCATCGTGGCAGCCTCGCATTTCGAACAGTTCCTTGAAGAAGCAACCATCTTTGATCCTTCCAGCGATACGATGCTGGGCCCGGACTGCCTGTACGGCCTGTACATCAGCTGGGCAAACCTGCACGGATTCACTCCTAAATCGGATCAGGCCTTCCGGGCCGGGATGCACCGGTGCGGAGTGGACGTCCACGATTCCCGGCTGCACATGACCGGCCCCGCCGCGGCGGACTACATCCTTTACAGCTACCCGGCCGTGGCTTGATGCCCACCCCTGCTAACGGCTACCGGGACGCACCGCAGTTCCGGCCCGGCCCGCTGGCATGCCGGCGGTGCGGCCATGACCACCACCTGGAGATCACCTCGATTGATGCGCTTCCCGCGGATTCTGCATCCCGTGCCGCCCCGGTGGAGGTGTCCTTCCGGTGCACCGGCTGCGGTATGCCTTTCACCCAGGCGGCTGACGTCACGGAGGTGGCACGGATCCTGAACCGGGCCGGCAGCACTCCCAACGTACTGGCGTTCGGGGGACATTACATCCACTGCGGACAGCCCATGCGGGCCGCCGGAGCGGAGGTCCGCAGCATCCACAGCACCTACAACGAGCGGCGGCTGCCTGAAACGCTGGGCGTGTACCTGGCCACCCGGGTGCTGCGCTGCGTGTGCGGTTTCCAGATGGAGATCCCGGACCAGAGCCTTTGAAGCCAGCGAAAGGCTGATCCATAAGGCGACGCCGGAACAGTGAGAGGGAAATTGTGGGTTTCGATGAGCATGAGCCGGAACAGCGCAGCCGGCTCATGGAGGTTCTGCAGGCAGCCGACATCACCCCCAGTGAACTGTGGCTGCAGTATTTTGGCATGAGCGGTTCGGCCGGCGAGTACGAGGTCCAGGCCTATGTGGAAGGCATGCTGTCCCTGCCCGCCACCGAACGCGACCTGCTGGCGATGGCGGCAAACGAGATGGTGGGCGGGACCCCGTCACTGCACGCCCCCTACGCGGACGAGGTGGACCGCAATACCAGTTCAGGGGAAACCCGGAAAAGGACCATCGGGGGCGCTGATTAAGCTACCCTCCGCTGACAGCGGGGCCCACCGGTGCCCTCAGGCATCAAAGTGAGTGTTGACCGTCTCATTGCTGATGGATGCAAGTACGGCCGCAGCCACATCCCTCAGCTTGATGTTGCGGCTGCTCGACGCCTTCTTGAGGATGTTCATTGCAACCTCCTGGCTGCACCTGTTCTCGGCCATGATGACGCCGGCGGCGAGATCGATGGTGGTCCGGGACTTCATGGCCTCGGTGAGGTTGTTGCTGTCGTCAGTGAGCTGCGCGATCCGCAGTGCCAGGCGCAGCGACGTGCTGGCATGCAGGGCGAAGTCCTCGGCCCGACGGATGGCCTCCTGGGAGAACGCATGGCTTCCATCGGCATAGAGGTTCAGCGCTGCCTTGGCCCCGCCCTCGGCGAGGAAAGGTACGGCGAGGACGGAGTTGATGATGCCGTGGCCTACCGCCGCGGCATAGTCCGGCCAGCGCCCGTCATTCGCAAGGTCCGGGACGTGCACGGTGACGCCCTCCCGGATGGACGTCAAGCAGGGTCCGTCCTTGGATTGGTACTGCACCTCGTCCATTGCCCTTGCCCGGTCGTCGCTGCTGGCGACGGTGGTGGGCTTCTTGTGGCGCACGAGGGTAATTCCGCAGCTGACAACGGAGTCCGGGACTGACAGGTCGTTGGCCGCGAAGATGGCAAGATCGTGCAGGAAGTCCTCCACCTGGGAACTGGCAAGCACAAACTCGCCCAGGCGGCCGTGTCCCGCATCCCACATCAGTTCTTCAGCCACGGCGGATCCCATTCCTGGTAGTTCCTTGCACTCGTACCCTGGCCTGGCACAAGGCGCGAACCATGCTGCCCAAGAGAGGGAAAGAGAGAGCCTTTCCACCAAGACTACGCCCGAATCCACCCCCTCACCCCCCGAGTTTTTGTCCTGATATGGCGCGACATCCGGACCTGTGAAGTCGCCATATCTGGACAAAAACTCTTCTCGCTCCGGTTCACGCCCGCCTCCCGGGGCGGCACCCAAGCTGGCCCGCCGCCGTCGTAATTCCCGTCCCACGGATTAAGATGCGGGTCGCCAGCTAGTCTTCGCGCTGCCTGCCGTTCCGGTACAAAAACCAGCCGACGGCGGCCAGCACCACGCTCAGGCCCAGGAACCCCAGGTCCCACGCAAGGGGCCCGCCCAGATCGTCGCGGACATGGTGGATGCCGAGCAGCTGGTGGTTGACCAGGCCCTCCACCACGTTGAAGGCGCCCCAGCCGGCGAGGGCCAGCCCGGCGTGGAACCTCCAGCTCGGGGACAGGCGCCCCTGCCGCCGGGCCCGGATGGCCAACACGGCGGCGGCCACCACCAGCACCCACATGGCGCTGTGGAAGAACCCGTCCGCCAGGGTGTTCAGCTCCAGCCCTGGCACGGTTTTGGTGTTGCCGGGCTCGGTGTGGCTGAGCATGTGGTGCCACTGCAGCAGCTGGTGCAGCACGATTCCGTCCACGAAGCCGCCCACGCCCATCCCGAACACGAATGCCGGAGCTGCTGCCGGCGCTGCAGTGCGCCGGATGGAGGTTCCCTTTGACATATCCCTATTCCCCCTCGGTAAGGTGCCCTGTCCACCTAGTCCCTACCCGCCGTCGTACTCGCTAACCGGCCCGGACCTCCCAATGTCCACCGCTGAAAGGACCTTGACCACCTGCACCGGAGATGGAAGCCTGTGAAGCACTGCGGTGGGACCTCGAGCCAAGGGGCGGCTCCTGCATGACGGAACCTTCCCACTGCCAGCCAACATTGAGGCGGCACCCTTGCGAGCAATGGTTTACCGCGGCCCGTACAAAATCCGGGTCGAGGAAAAAGACATCCCCAAAGTTGAGCACCCCAACGATGCGATCGTGCGGGTCAGCACCGGGGCGATCTGTGGCTCCGACCTGCACCTCTATCACGGCATGATGCCGGACACGCGGGTGGGCATGACGTTCGGGCATGAGTTCGTGGGCGTGGTGCACGAAGTGGGTTCCTCGGTCCAGAACCTGACGGTGGGCGATCGCGTGATGGTCCCGTTCAACGTGTACTGCGGGTCCTGCTACTTCTGCTCCCGCGGACTGTATTCAAACTGCCATAACGTGAACCCGAACGCGACGGCGGTGGGTGGCATCTACGGCTACTCCCACACCTGCGGCGGTTACGACGGCGGCCAGGCCGAGTTCGTGCGGGTCCCCTTTGCGGACGTGGGACCGTCGAAGATTCCTGAGTGGATGGACGAAGAGGACGCGGTCCTGCTCACCGACGCCCTGCCCACCGGTTACTTCGGTGCCCAACTGGGCGACATCGTCGAGGGCGACACGGTGGTGGTGTTCGGCGCCGGGCCCGTGGGCCTGTTCGCCGCCAAGAGCGCCTGGCTGATGGGCGCCGGCCGGGTGATCGTCATCGACCACCTGGAATACCGGCTGGAGAAGGCCCGGACCTTCGCGCACGCCGAGACGTACAACTTCGTGGAGTACGACGACATTGTGGTGCACCTGAAGAAGGCCACCGACTACCTGGGCGCCGACGTCGTGATTGATGCGGTGGGGGCCGAGGCGGACGGCAATTCCCTCCAGCACGTGACCGGCACCAAGCTGAAGCTGCAGGGCGGATCCCCCATTGCGCTCAACTGGGCCATCGATTCCGTCCGCAAGGGCGGCACCGTGTCCGTGGTGGGCGCGTACGGGCCGATTTTCAGTGCCGTGAAATTCGGTGACGCCGTGAACAAGGGGCTGACCCTGCGGATGAACCAGTGCCCGGTGAAACGGCAGTGGCCGCGTTTGTTCGAGCACATCCGGAACGGGTACCTGAAGCCCAGCGACATCGTCACCCACCGGATCCCGCTGGAACACATCGCCGAGGGGTACCACATGTTCTCCGCCAAGCTCGATGACTGCATCAAGCCCCTCATCGTCGCCGAGGCGTCCTAAACCGTGAAGGGAAGAGTCCATGTCTGAGACAGCAACACCGTATGTTTCCGGGAACTCCGGCGCCAGGGAAACAGCGGACGCTTTGCGGGCACGCATCCCGGGCTGGGGAGCGGACCTGAACCCGGCGGACCGGCCGTCCTACCCCCGCGAACAGCCCGGCATCCAGACCGGGGCGCACTGGGACTTTCCCGAACGCCAGCCGGAGTCCTGGCCCCGGGAGCGGTCCATTGAGCATGCCATGCTGCCGCCCGTGTTCGGGACTTCCACTCCTCCCAAGGGCGTCTCGGGTGCCATCCGGAAGTTTGCCTACCGGAAGTACAGCGAGGGCCGGGCCGCGCACTGGCTGCTGCTGATCGCCGCGGACCGGGTGGACGCCTGGGAGCACCACCTGAAGTCCCTGGCTTCCGTCCGGCCGGACAACCCCGTGACGGAAACGGGGGTTCTCAGCGAGTTCTCCCGGGACGGCCTGGGCTCCCGGTTGGGGAAGAAGCGGGCGGACGTGAACCACCAGTGGATCGATCCGCTATTGGTAGGCGGGCCCTGGGTGCTGGCCGGGCTGGGTGCCGCGGCTGCCGTGCGCGCGCTGACCCGCCGCCGCTAACCTCGCCGACGCTTCTACGTCTGGCAAGCGGCTGGAAACGGGTGCGGGCGCGGACCAAGTTGTTTTGGGTAGCGTCATGGCCCGTTCGAGCGACCTGCTGACCGTAGACAGCCGGATCCGGCAGGCGGGCTGGTAATTTTCGGGGTATGAACAATACCGCCACGCTGTCGACGCCCGGACAGGCACGACAGCAGTCCCTCCCGGTGGTCTTCCTTGCCGGCGCGATCATCGGTGTCCTGGGAGGCATGATCGGCCTGGGCGGTGCTGAGTTCAGGCTTCCCCTGCTCATCGGGGTGTTCGGCTTCGCGGCACTGCAGGCCATCATCATGAACAAGGCCATGAGCTTGATCGTCGTGATCACGGCCCTGCCAGCCCGACTATTTGCTGTCCCGTTCGCTGAGCTATCGCCGCACTTGTACGTCGTGCTGAACCTGCTGGCCGGAAGCCTCCTGGGCGCGTGGATCGGTGCGCATTGGGCTACCAGGCTCAAGTCGAAAACGTTGTTCCGGGTCATCGCCGTCCTGCTCGTCCTGATCGCGGCGCTGCTGTTCATCACTCATTTCTTTCCGGTGGACCCTCTCAGCATTCCCGCAGCCCCGCGGACTGTGTTCGGCATCGTCGCCGGCATCCTCATAGGCGTCGTCGCGGCCCTGATGGGAGTAGCCGGCGGCGAACTCCTGATCCCTACGATCGTGCTGCTCTACGGCACCGACATCAAAATCGCCGGCAGCCTCTCCCTGGCGGTGTCGCTGCCCACCCTGCTCGTGGCCTTCGCCCGCTTCAGCAAAGACAAGAGCTTCACGGTCCTGGCACAAAGCAAACGGTTCCTCATCACGATGACCCTGGGCTCCATCACCGGAACCATTGCCGGCGGCCTGCTCCTGGGAGTCGTACCGAACCTGGTCCTCATCCCCCTGCTCGTTTTGCTTCTACTGCTCTCGTCGATCAAAGTCTGGAACCACGACTAAGCCACCGCGTAAGGCAAAACCAGCTGGCCGGGCAAGACATGGCACAACCGCTGTGGGGCGGACCCGGCCTAGGTATTTATCAGCCAGCGCCGGATGATGAGTAGTTCGACGGCGGCGTCCAGCAGGTATATCTTGCTGATCCGACCTTTGGCCACGTAGATCAAGTCAATGGTTGCCAGTGTGGCAGCTGTCCCAACGCCAAGGCGCTTGGCTGTGCTCACCCCTTTTGCATGGGAGCCTGCACGGATTTGTTCCAGGCCAACGGTGATGAGCAGGCCTGAAACCGTTCGAACCAGCCACTTATCGGTTTTGGGTCCGCTAACCGCCTCAAAGCTGCGCATGTGCACCAGCGGCCACAGCCCGTTGATGACATTGAAGCTACCTTGGAATCTAGCGATATCTGAAGCGACCACTTCGATATTCCCTTCTGCTTGAATGACGCTTTACTGCTGGAACGCGGCGCTGGAGACGGGCAGGTCGGCGTCTATGGGTCCTACCGGCCCGGAGTGCCCCGGGGTCCGCCTTCTGACACCCTGTCGGAACCGGGGGGTTGATGCGCGGTAAGTTGCGAGGCGAGTCCGTTAAGCAGGATGTTGAGGCCTTGGTCCAGTTCGGCGTCGCCGTCGTAGTCAGCCAGGACCGGGCCCAGCGCCCGGAGATGTGGGAACTGTTTTGGCGGCAGGCGATGCAGACCCAAGCGCAGGAGCGCTTCGTTTTCTTCCGGGTCAACCACGAATTCCTGGAGTTCGTTGAGGATGTGGCCGTAGAGGAAGCCGTAGTAGGCACGGTAGACGTGAAGGGCATCTGCGGGGGCGAAGCCCGCCCTTATGAGCAACCCCAGGATTTGTTCGAGCGGGCGGATTGTCCCGAAGGGGCGCAAGCCTAAAGGAGTGGAGAGTGGACGGGTAACCAACAGGGGCACGACGTTAGGATGTCGCAGGGCCAAGAGCCTCAGGTCGTGGGCGATCCGGCGCAACTGTTTCTGCCAGTCCGGGTCGTCGGGAAAGACCGCCAGTTCGTCCAACACGATTTCGGTGACTCCATCCAGCAGGGCTGCCCGGTTGGCTGCGTGCCGGTAAAGACTCATCGGGTCGCACCCGAGTTCCTGGCCCAGCCGCCGCATGCTCAAGGCGTCCAGGCCTTCGGAGTCCACCAGTTCTAGGGCTGTTGTGAGCACGATTTCCCTGCTCAGCCGCGCCTTCCGCGGCGCTGACCTTGTGGCGGGGTTCTTCGGGGAAGGCATGAAGGATCCGTCCTGCTGGTTGCGTCAGGCCCGCGCCCTAGGCGGGAAACGTAAGCTTGCTCATGAGCTCTTCTACGCCTACAGTCTACAGTGTAGAGAAGTTGTTGACATGGTACCGATGGATCTGGGTTTGCAAGGCCACTTGGCCGCTCTCTCCACATCGGGAGACCTATGAACGCGAACATCCAGACCTGACAGCATCTTTCCGGCGTCCGCGCCCGGACCTCGAAGCGGCACCGATGCAAACGGTCGCTGCACCACGACAAAGACTCCTTCCTTTTGTTTCACCCTGCCGGCGACCTCACGATGATCCGGCAGTTCCGCTCAATGTCCCTGTGCAAGGCGTTGAGTGAGACCGCTGTAGCCGAACGGTGGACAACTGCACCTTGTTGAAAAGAGCCGTCATGGCACATTCACAATTTGACCAGTTCCTCCAGGAAGCCACCTACTGTGACCAGGAGTCCGAGACGACTCTTGACGGGGACTCCCTTTACGGCCTGTACACCAGCTGGTGCCTGATGTCCCGCCAAACACCGCGTCCGGAAGAGACCTTTTGGGCAGCAATGCGACAGCGCGCAGGTTCTACTCAGCATCTTCGGATGAAGGGCCCTGCAGCGGCGGACTACATCCTCTCCAGCTACCAGGCCGCGGTGTAACCGGCTGTGGCCATAGCCCCGACCAGCTACGTGCCCCGCGATGAGAATCAGCCGCGGGCGATACGCCCTTGGTGCAACAGGGCGAAAGGACCCCGTTCACCGGGACAACGGATAGTTTCACTGCGGCGAGCCGGCGGCATCGCCGTCGCCCCAGACAGAAACCACGGTGCAGACATTCGCCATCCATAACCCCTCCGACCCGAGTGAGTTCCTTGCCGCCGGCCCCGCCACCACGTTCCTGGGCTGCCAATGCGGCTTCCAGATGGAACTGCCCATTGCACTCGTTGAACCAGAACCAACATCATTCATCACCTGCCAGAAGTGAAGGTATATCGGTCATGTCGGACATCAGCGACACCACTGCCCAGACAACAACTCACAATGAGGTCGAGGACCTCGATCTCACCCCCGAGGGCCTCTCTGACGCCCCCGCGCACCAGCAGGACCCTGAAAGCATCGTCCATACAGGAAACAGCTAGAACGCTCACCCCAGAACGAGAAAAGATCCCATCATCGCCCACGAATCAGATCATCTGCAGCCAGAACTGCTCATCGACCACCTCCAGGACCTCGTCCTAAATACCCAGGACGTGAAGGTGATGCTGGACGAACTGGCCGATTTCACCGCTCTCACACTGTCTGACCCTGCCATTGCCTTCTGCAGCATCACACTCATGCGGCAAAGGAAGCCACTGACAGTTGCCAGCAGCGAAGCGGGCGCTGTCCGGCTCGATGAAACCCAATACCGGGTCGGTGAGGGGCCATGCCTGACCGCCATCCGTGAAGAGGCAGTCATTCACGTGCCGGACATGCACCGGGAACACCGCTGGCCGGACTACACCGCGGCCGCACGGCTGGAGGGCGTCGGTTCCAGCCTGTCCGTCCCGTTGGTCCTGGCAGGCGAAGCGGAAGCGGGCCTGAACATGTACTCCACCCGCTCCCACGGATTTAGCGGGGAGGACATCGAAAATGTCCAGTCCTACGCCTATCACGCATCCAAAGCTCTTCGGCTGGCCGTGCGCATCAGTCAACTAACCGAATCCAAAAACCATCTGGCTGCAGCACTTGAATCACGGACCGTCATCGACCTGGCAGCCGGGGCAGTCATGGCCCAAAACCGCTGCAGCCAGGACGCGACAATGAGAATCCTGAAAATCGCCTCCAGTACCCGCAACACCAAACTCCGCGAGGTTGCAGCGTCAGTGGTTGGATCCCTGTCCCAGGATCCGAAGATCAAGACGCACTTCGACGCTTAACGCGGGTGCAGGACGGCCCTGCTCCCAGACACGCGCGGGACCGCTTCATTCAACACCACCTGAAGCTCGATCAGCGCGGGCGCTCCGCCCAGCGCGGATGAGTCGTGGGAAATGCACCTTGGAGGGGCAATTGTTTTTCGAGTCACGCGCCAAGCAGAACGACCGGCATCAACACTGCCAGCTAGTCCCAGACCAGCCGCTGTAAGAACTTAAAGGGGGGAGATGGCCAGCAGCACTCCCCCGGCAGCCCCCACCAGCACCACCACCCACGGCGGCGCCTTCCATGCGATGAGCAGGACGAAGCAGACCAGGGCCAGGCAAAACGGCCCGGGCCCGGTGATGGCCGTGGTAAACACCGGGTTGTAGAGGGCCGCAGCCAGGATCCCCACCACTGCGGCGTTCGCCCCCCGCATCAGCGCCTGCGCCTGCGGCCGGGTCCGGAACCTGTCCCAGAACGGAAGCACGCCTGCCAGCAGGAGGAAGCCGGGCAGGAAGATCCCTGCCAGGGCGACGGCGGCACCGGCAACGCCGCCCGGGCCTGCGGTTGAGAGCGTGCCCAGGTAGGCCGCGAAGGTGAAGAGCGGGCCCGGAACCGCCTGCGCTGCACCGTAGCCGGCCAGGAACTGCTCCGGCGTCACCCATCCGGGCTCCACGGCGCCGGCCTGGAGCAGGGGCAGGACCACGTGCCCGCCGCCGAACACCAGCGCGCCGGCACGGTAGAACGCATCGAAGAGGGCGAGGCCGGCCGATCCGGTGGCCAGGGCCAGCACGGGCAGCCCCACCAGCAGCACTCCGAAGAGAACCAGGCAAACCGCCCCGGCACTCCGGCTGACCGGGAACCGCAGCGTGCCCGTCACGTCGCCGATCCCGGCCCGGCAAAAAAACATGCCCGCCAGTGCACCAGCGGCGATCGCAAGCACCTGCCCCAGCGGGCCCGCCAGCAGGACCACGGTCAATGCCGCCACCACGGCAATCGACGCCCGTTCCCGGTCCGGCGTCAGGGCCTTCGCCATCCCCCAGACGGCCTGCGCCACGATCGCCACAGCCACGATTTTCAGCCCGTCAAGAATTCCTGAACCAAGAACCCCCTGGAACAGGGAGGCGCCGGCGGCGAACGCCATCAGCAGCACGGCGGACGGTAACGTGAAAGCCAGGAACGCAGCCAAGCCGCCAACCGGTCCGGCGCGGTGCAGCCCCAGGCCGAACCCCACCTGGCTGGAGGCGGGCCCCGGAAGGAACTGGCAGAGCGCCACGAGGTCCGCGTATTCCTTGTCATCCACCCACTTGCGGCGCTCCACCAGTTCGTCGCGGAAGTAGCCCAGGTGCGCGATGGGCCCGCCGAAGGACGTCACGCCCAGCTTCAGGAAAACCCGGAAGACCTCCGCCGCCGAACCACGTGAAGTAACCGTGGCCGTCACAGGGCCGTCACGAGTCCGGCAACCCGGTCCAGCGCGCCGGGAACCACCGAATAGTAGGCCCAGGTGCCCCGCTTTTCACGGTGCAGCAGGCCCGCATCCACCAGGATCTTCAGGTGGTGGGAGACGGTGGGCTGGCCCAGGCTGAGCGGTTCGGTGAGGTCGCAAACGCACCGCTCGCCCGCCTCCCCCGCTTTCACCAGCGAGAGCAGCCGCACGCGGTTGGGATCCGCGAGTGCCTTGAAAACCAGCGCGGCCTGCTTGGCCTCCTCCACCCCGAGGGCTGTTCCGGCCGGCGGCGGGCAGCAGGAAGGGTCCGTCCCCGTGACGGACTGGGTCAATGGAAGGGCAGCGGTCATGGACACCATTATGCCGCCATATCGACCTTCATCAATATGGCGGCATAACGGTCTTGGGGATGGAACCGGCTACGTGGGGGGTTGCGTATCTGCCGGTTCCTCGCGGTGGGGGATCACCACGTTGTCGGCCGCCTGGCCGGCGGCGGGAAAGAGGGCCAGGAGGAGTCCGAGTCCGACGGCGGCGCCCGCCAACTGCGCCAGGACGAACCCGGGCACGGAGCCAGGCGCGATTCCCGAGAAGGTGTCGCTGAACATCCGGCCCACCGTCACGGCGGGGTTGGCGAAGGAAGTGGAGGAGGTAAACCAGTAGGCCGCGCCAATGTAGGCACCTACGGCCGGGGCGGCCAGCATTCCTTGGGAGGTCCGGGCCAGGGCGAAGATCAGCAGGATGAGCCCGGCGGTGGCCACCACTTCGCCCAGGACATGCCCGCCGGTGAGGCGCTCCTTCGTGGAGATGGAGGTCCCGACGTCGAACATTGCGTTGGCCAGCACGCTCCCCCCGACGGCCCCGGCCACCTGGGCCGCAGCGTAGGCGCCGACCTCCGGCAGCGTCAGGCCATTGCCACTGCGCCGGCCGAGGGCCCAGTCGGCCAGGGAGACGACCGGATTGAAGTGCGCGCCGCTGACCGGCCCCAGCATCAGGATGAGCACTGTCAGGCCCAGGACCGTGGCGGTGCTGTTCTGGAGCAGCTGCAACCCGACGTCGCTGGGGGAGAGCTGCTGGGCCGCGATCCCGGAGCCGACAACGACGGCCACCAACAAGCCGGTGCCGAGCAGCTCGGCCAGGGCGCGGCGCCAGAGGGGAGGCTGGGGTGTGTGCATGCAACCAGCTTGACCCATGGGGATTACCTCAGTCAAACTTGAGTCAATGGAAACTGAAGTAAGCACAGGATTCCGGCAGCGGCTTGCCAGGCATGCCGCCCTGGCCGACGCCGGCCGGCTCCGCATCGTGGACCTGCTGACGCTGGGCGACCGCTCGCCGTCGGAACTGCAGGCGGAGCTGGGAATGCCATCCAACCTGCTGGCCCACCACCTGCGCATCCTCGAGGACGCGGGACTGGCGGCGCGGCACCGCTCCGAGGCAGACCGGCGGCGAAGCTACATCCGTCTGGTCGGCGGGTCGCTGGAGGACCTGGTTCCCGGCAGCGAGCACACGGCACGTCGTGTTCTTTTCGTGTGCACCCGCAACAGTGCACGCTCCCAGCTTGCGGCGGCCCTCTGGCGCCAGGCCAGCGGCATTCCCGCAGCATCGGCAGGAACGCATCCCGCGGACCGCATTTCCCGCGGCGCCCTGGAGGTGGCCGTACGCCATGGGCTGGACCTGGCCGACGCCGCACCGCAGCAGCTGGACCAGGTCATGGGCGAGGGCGATTTCGTGGTGACCGTCTGCGACAACGCCCACGAGGAGGTTCCCGGCCTGCAGGGGGTTCACTGGTCCATCCCCGACCCCGTCAGGCGGGGTACGGCCGAAGCCTTTGAGGAGGCGTACGGGCAGATTTCACACCGCATCAGCGATCTGGCACCCCGCCTCACCGCGGCCTGAGGAACACATTGACAATCATCAATATCCAGCGCAATACTCCCTATATCGATCGTCATCAATATTTCGCTACTGATGGGATCGGGCGGGAGCACAACCACCCGGCACGGCACCTCCCGCCGTACGTCATCACTAGGAGAACAGCGTGACCACCGAGACAGCCAAGAAGCCCTCCGTCCTTTTCGTCTGCGTCCACAACGCAGGCCGTTCACAGATGGCGGCCGCCTTCCTGACGTCCCTGTCCAAGGGCGCCGTGGAGGTCCGCTCCGCGGGATCCCAGCCCGCAGACAAGATCAACCCCGCCGCCGTCCAGGCCATGGCGGAGGTGGGCATCGACATGTCCGCGGAGGTTCCCAAGGTCCTCACCACAGAGGCCGTCAAGGACTCCGACGTAGTGATCACCATGGGCTGCGGCGACGAGTGCCCTTACTTCCCCGGCAAGCGCTACGAGGACTGGGTGCTGGAGGATCCGGCAGGCAAGGGCGTAGAATCCGTCCGCCCCATCCGGGACGAAATCAGGACCCGCATCGAAGCCCTCATCACCGAACTGGTGCCCGCGCAGCACCCGGACGCCCAGTAACTCCAGGAGATCTCCATGACGAACGAACAGCTGATCATCATCGGCTCCGGCCCCGCGGGCTACACCGCAGCCATCTACGCCGCACGAGCAGGCCTGGCACCGCTGGTGCTGGCCGGCTCGGTCACCGCGGGCGGTGCGCTGATGAACACCACCGAGGTGGAGAACTTCCCCGGTTTCCCCGGCGGCATCCAGGGCCCGGAGCTGATGGACGGCCTGCAGGAACAAGCCGAGAAGTTCGGCGCCAAAGTGGTGTTCGACGACGCCACCTCGGTTGACCTCAAAGGCCACCTCAAGACCGTTGTCACCGGCAGCGGCGAAACCCACCAGGCCCCGGCCGTCATTCTGGCCACCGGCTCGGCCTACAAGGAACTCGGCCTGCCGGAGGAGAAGAAGCTCAGCGGCCACGGCGTCTCCTGGTGCGCCACCTGCGACGGCTTCTTCTTCCGCGACCAGGACATCATCGTGGTAGGCGGCGGCGACTCCGCCATGGAGGAAGCCACGTTCCTCACCCGGTTCGGAAAGTCCGTGACCGTCGTCGTACGCCGTGAGGAACTGCGGGCCTCCCGGATCATGGCGCAGCGGGCCAAGGACAATCCGAAGATCAACTTCGCCTGGAACTCCGCCGTCACCGCCATCCACGGCAACGGCAAGGTCACCGGCGTGACCCTCACGGACACCCGCTCCGGCGAAACCCGGCACCAGGCGGCCACCGGAATCTTCGTGGCCATCGGCCATGTCCCCCGGACCGAACTGGTGGCCGGCCAGGTGGACCTGGACGCGGACGGCTACATCAAGGTGGACTCCCCCACCACGGTGACCAACCTTTCCGGCGTCTTCGCCTGTGGCGACGCCGTAGACCACCGCTACCGCCAGGCCATCACCGCCGCCGGGACGGGCTGCGCCGCCGCCCTGGACGCCGAACGCTACCTGGCAGCCCTGGACGACGCAGACAGCATCGCCACGGCGCTGGTCGAAGAACCTACCCACAGCTGACAACCCGGGCAGGAAGGGGGTGGGCTGAATGAACACGGATTGCTGCGGCGACAACGGTTGCTGCGACGACGACGATCAGGACTGCTGCTAGCCCCTGGTCCCCTTCCCCGCCACGAACAGATGAACGAACAGGAACCGCCATGGAGCACACCCGCACCCTCCCCGTTGCAGTGATCGGCGCTGGGCCGGTGGGACTTGCCGCCGCAGCGCACCTGTTGGAGCGCGGCCTGGAGCCGCTGGTTTTCGAGGCAGGTCCGACGGCGGGGGCGGCCATTGAGGGCTGGCGCCACATCCGCCTGTTTTCGCCATGGCGGTTCAACATTGACGCCGCAGCCGTGCGGCTGCTTGGGGCATCCGGCTGGGAAGCGCCCCGGCCCACCGCCCTGCCGTACGGCGGCGAGCTTATCGACAACTACCTCGCTCCCCTGGCGGCACTGCCGGCGATGGCCACACGGCTGGAGACCGGCGCCCGGGTAGTGGCCGTGACCCGGCAGGGCATGGACAAGACCCACGTCCGCAACCGGGACACCACCCCCTTCACTGTCCGGGTGGTTCACTCCGACGGCGAAACCCGCGACCACACCGTGGCTGCGGTGATCGACGCCTCCGGCACCTGGTCCACCCGCAACCCGCTGGGCACCTCCGGACTGCCGGCAATCGGCGAGGAGGCGGCCGCGGCCCGAATCTCCTCTCCCCTGCCCGACGTGCTGGGCCGGGACCGCAAGGCCTTTGCGGGCAAGCGCGTCCTGGTGGTCGGCGCCGGACACTCCGCTGCCAACACCCTGCTCAACCTAACCGCCCTGGCCAAAGAGGCACCCGATACCAGGATCCTGTGGGCCATCCGTGGCGCCTCCCCGGCCAAGACCTACGGCGGCGGGGATGCTGACGGGCTGCCGGCCCGCGGCCAGCTCGGCGCCCGGCTCCGCCGCCTGGTGGAGGCGGGGACGATCGAGCTGCACACCGCCTTCGGCATCAGCGCCTTCAAATTCCTGGACTCCGGCGTCACCGTCGGCGCCGTGGACGGCCGCAACCTGGAGGTCGACGTCGTGGTGCCCTGCACCGGGTTCCGGCCGGACCTGGACATCCTGCGCGAACTCCGGCTCAACCTGGACCCCGCCGTCGAGGCACCCCTGGAACTTGGCCCGCTGATCGACCCGGAATTCCACTCCTGCGGCACGGTGCCGCCGCACGGCGCCAGCCTCCTGGCCCACCCGGACAAGGACTTCTACATTGTGGGCATGAAGTCTTATGGCAGGGCCCCCACCTTCCTGCTGGCCACCGGCTACGAGCAAGTCCGTTCCGTTGCCGCTGCCCTGGCCGGGGACCGTAAGGCCGCCGACACCGTCCAGCTCGAACTTCCCGAAACCGGTGTCTGCTCCACCGATGCCGGAACCAGCTGTGATGTTCCCGCTGCCCCGCCCGCAGCCGGCGCTGTGGAGGCCGGCGGGGAGTCCGGCTGCTGCGCCGCTCCCGAACCGGTCCTGGTGGGCTTTCCCACCGGCCTCGCCCACGGCCGCTCCGCCGAAATCTGAAAACCCAAGCCCGCAAAGGAAGCCATGACTAACGCAGTTCCCGCCACCGCCGGGGAAAAGAAGCCCGCTGTCCTGTTCGTCTGCAGCAAGAACGGCGGCAAGTCGCAGCTGGCCGCCGGGCTGATGCGCCAGCTCGCCGGCAGCAGCGTGGACGTTTTCTCGGCCGGCACGAAGCCGGGAAAGGACCTCAACCCGCTCGCTGTTGAATCACTGGCCGAGCTCGGCATCACTGTGGAGGGCGAGTACCCCAAGCCCGTCAGCGAGGAGGCGCTTGAGGCTGCGGACGTGGTGGTGGTCCTGGGCACCGAGGCCAAGCTGGAGCCGCACGAGGGCACCCGCTTCGAGCTCTGGGAAACCGACGAGCCCTCGGAACGCGGCATTGAAGGCATGGAACGCATGCGCCTGGTGCGGGACGACATCCGGTCGCGGGTCCAGAAGCTGCACCAGGACCTCACCGCTTCCTGAGACACCTGCGTGATGGACAACCAGGACCGGTCCGGCGGGTCCATGGGGCCCGCCATCCTGGCCGTGCCCTGGGAATGCCCGGAGCACCTGGTGCTGACGGCTGCAGAATTCGCTGGCGCCATGGACCTTCACCTCGTCTGCGCCTTCGTTGATCCCGCGAGCTACCTGGTGGAGTGGGCGCCCGAGCTGCCCGGGGCCTCGCTGGACCCTGCCGTCAACGATGAGGCGGCCTACCCCTCACGGGAAGTCTATGGGCGCCTGCAGAAAATCCTGGCCGGGACCGACGATGTGGAGTGGTCCTTCCGGGTCCTTAACGGCGCCGTTGCCCCGGCGCTGATGCGGCTGGCAGACAGCCTTGGCGCTTCCCTGTTCATTGTGGGCGGCCGCCGCCCGGGCATCCTGTCCCGGTTCGAGCGGGTCCTGGAAGGCTCAGTCGCGGAGGCCCTGGAGCACTCGCAGCGGCGTCCCGTTGTGGTGGTTCCGGCGGTTGGCCACTAGCCAAACAAGCGTGCGCCGCCCCACAAAAAATGCTTGGTGGGCAATGCCCCTGTCAGTACACTTAGCTTATTCATCCGGCGGGCTGGGGACCAGCAGCGACGCTCCTCCGGAGGGAGCCTGTTAAGGCGCGAAGGCGGCACCCATGCACGGAAACCGGAAGCTCCCCCGCAGCATCTGCGAGGAAGTTGCCCATCTGGAGCTACAACTGCAGGTCCTTGAAATTATTGACGAAATCCTCAGCGGAACCGCCGCCTGCGAGGCCGATGCCCGCAGCTCGCTCCGATGGTACGTCAGCGCCAATCCGGGGCAGCCGCAGCGCGCCCTGTTGATGCACATGCTGAGCATCCAGCGCTCTGATCACACCTGACACAGAAAAAACACCCTGCTGATACACTGCGGCAACCTCCTGACGGCAAGCTGTGCGTACGGGGATACAACAGCAGGAGGCAGCCCATTATGGAGGCACAAGGAGTACGCACGGACCAGCTCCGCATTGGAGACCACATCGAGGCCTGGCACCGGGGCAGGCTTTTCCACCGCGGCCGGGTGACCGGCGTGGTGCCCGCCCTCGAACTGTTCTGGATCCTGGACGCGAGGACCGGCACCCGCAAGCTGCTGGACCCCGAGGCCTTGGAGATCCGGCACGTGGAAGAGCCCGTGGAGCAACCGGCCCGGCCGGCCACCAGGCTCGAACCTGCATAACGTCCGGAGGCAGGGGTAGGGTCAGTCCTGGAATGCTGCTGCGGCAGAAACGACGACGAAGGAGCACACCGTGATTGGATTCATCGTTGCCGGGCTGATCATCGGGGCGCTTGCCCGCCTCATTAAGCCGGGCAAGCAAAACCTGGGCCTGCTCGCCACCCTGCTGCTGGGCCTGGCCGGCTCAGTGATCGGCGGAGTGGTGGCATCGCTGCTGGGGACCGGGGATATCTTCGAACTGAATTTCCTGGGCTTCATTGTGGCCGTCATCGCCTCGGTGCTCCTGGTGGGCACCGCCGAGGCAGTGACCGGCCGGCGGCGGTCCGTCCGCCGCTGACCTAGGGGAAGGAACCCTGACGGCCTAAGGCAGGAACACCCCGACGGCGGCGCCGGGCCTACGCCCGCAGCGCGATGGCGAGTGCCGCCGCCGGGGTGTCCTATGCCCGGTCCTGGTAGACGTCCGGGACGCCGTCCTGGTCCGCGTCCACCTTCTCCAGTTCCTCCGCCTGCCGGTACTGACGGTTCCTGGTCCGCAGCACCACGGTGGCCAGCACGGCGGCGAGCAGCGAGGCGGCGAGGATTCCCACCTTTGCGTGGTCGTCATGGAGGCTGCCGTGCCCGAAGCTGAGCTCGGCTACCAGCAGGGACACCGTGAAGCCAATGCCGGCCAGCAGTGCCACCCCGAAAACGTCAATCCATTTGAACGAGCTGTCCAGGGTTGCCCTGGTGGCTTTGGTCAGGATCCAGGTGGTGCCAAGGATGCCGATCGGCTTGCCAAGCACCAGGCCCAGGATAATGCCGAGCGCCACCGGGTCGGCCAATGCGGAGACCAGCCCGTCCCAGCCGCCCACGGCCACGCCTGCCGAGAAGAACGCGAATATGGGGACGGCGATACCGGCGGAAATGGGCCGGAAGCGGTGCTCGAAAATCTCCGCCAGCCCGGGCCCGGCCTCCGGACCGCCACCGGCCTGTGACCGGATGACCGGTACGGCGAAGCCCAGCAGAACGCCGGCCACGGTGGCGTGGATGCCCGAGGCATGGACGAGAGCCCAGGTCACCACACCCAGCGGCAGCAGGATCAGCCAGGCGGCCGGAGCCTTCATGCCGAAGAAGTAGCGGAACCGGTGTGCCAGGAACGCGTAGACCGCCAGCGGAATAAGGGCCAACAACAGCGGCGTCACATGGAGGTCGCTGGTGTAGAAGAACGCGATGATGCTGATGGCAATCAGGTCATCCACCACGGCCAGGGTCAGCAGGAAGATCCGCAGCGCGCTGGGCAGGTGGGAGCCGATAATGGCGAGCACGGCGACGGCGAATGCAATGTCCGTGGCGGTGGGGATGGCCCAGCCGCGCAGCGTCTCCGGGCTGGCGAGGTTGACGACGGCGTAGATCACCGCCGGGACCACCACGCCGCCCACCGCGGCGGCCACCGGGACGATCGACTTGCTGATCTGCCGCAGGTCGCCGGCCACGAATTCGCGCTTGAGTTCCAGGCCCACCAGGAAGAAGAAGATGGCGAGCAGGCCGTCCGCAGCCCACGCACCGAGGCTCAGCTCCAGGTGCCAGGGCTCGTAGCCGATCTTGAAGTCGCGGAGCGCGAAGTAGCTGTCCGAGGCGGGGGAGTTTGCCCAGACCAGGGCGATGATTGCCGCCGCCACCAGCAGGGCGCCGCCCACTGTTTCCTTGCGAAGGATCTCCCCGATCCGCAGGGCCTCGGAGTAGGAGCCGCGGGCAAAGACCGTGCCCCGGGGCGCGGCGGGCGGCGGTGTGGATGGCGGGGTGGAGTTCATGAAGGAGTCCTAACGTTTGGGCTCGACAAAATTACTGCCGACCAGACTTCCCGGCGCACCTTCGATCCATTCTAGGGGCGGCTATGCGGGCACCAAAATGCAGCAGCCCGCTGATGCGGGTCCCCCAGCCCCGCGGTCACCCCGCCCGGCGCCGTGAACCGGACTGCCGGCCTTCGGCGGCGATGGCCCTGACGGCGTGGTCAAGGTAGTCCCGGGCCTCCACCGAGTTGGCCAGCTTCACGAGCTCCGCGGCCACCACCACCAACTTGACGTTCCGGTGGCTGCTGGTGCTCACCAGCATCTTGAAAGCATCATCAGCGCCCATCTTCAGCTGGCCCATCAGGATGCCCCGGGCCTGGTCCACCACGCTGCGGGTAGAGGTGGCACCCGCCACCGCATCCCGTGCGGTTTGCTCCGTTTCCCGCTGCAGGGTGGTGGTGAGGTCCACCATCACTCCCTCCATGGCCGCGACCTTGCCTGCCTCGTCCAGGATGCCCTCACCCGACGTGAGCACCCGCCGGGTCCGTCCCCTCGCGTCAATGATCCGGTGGTACATGGCGAAATAGCCGCCGGTTTGTGCAACCTGGGCAACGATTGCCTCGCACCGCGGACGGTCCTCGGGATGCTTGTGCGAGTACAGCAGCTCCAGCGTGGGCACCACGTCTCCCCGCCGGTATCCGTGCAGCTGGTACATTCCGTCCGACCAGGAGACCTTCCACCCGGCCACGTCCACATGGAAGGTTCCGGCGGTACATTCGTTGTCGCCCAGGGCGCTCGAGTACGTGTATGGGCCGGTCGGGTCCGTTGTCACAGGGGCCACCTCCATGTAGCATCCAGCACCCGCGGCGGAACAGATCAGTCCGAGGGGCGCTACTACCAGTATGGCCGGGGCGGACTCCTACGGGTAGGGCACGGACCACCACCTGCGGGAACCAGGGGGTTTTCCACCGGCCTGGACGCCTTGACGCGAATACCCCCTAGGGGTATTCTCGTCGTGTTGTCAGTGAAGTGGTATGTCCCGGCGGTACCACCGCCTCCACAGCCGTTCAACCCCAGCACCCTGCTTACCAAGGACTCATCCTTCGTCAAGGAATGGAACTGACATGAACCTCGAACACCGCACAGCGCTCCCCCTGGCATCCTCCAACGGCTGCAGCTGCTGCTCCCCCGCAGGCCACGCACCCAAGACCACGGCCGCCGTCGCACATTTCCCTGAAGCGCCCGTCCGCACCGCCGTCACCACTGCCGGGTATTCCCTGGCCGCCTCCTGACCTCTTGCGCTTCTAAGGGCACTGCCCGGCGCAGCACCAGTCCTCCAAGGAGGAAACCATGCAGGACCACACGCACCACCCAACGCACCATCACGACGACGGCAGCCAGGAAGGCGGGACGCTCACCCGCCACACCGCCGCCCCCGAGGGGCACCACCAGCCGCCACACCAGCACCACGGCGACGACGACCACACCGTCCACACGTCCGGCCAGCACGCCGGGCACAGCACCGCCATGTTCAAGAACCGGTTCTGGCTCACCCTGGCGCTGTCCGTCCCTGTGGTCTACTTCAGCCCGATGGTGGGCCACATCCTGGGGTACATGGCGCCCATGTTTCCCGGCTCGGCCTGGATCCCGCCGGTCCTCGGCAGCGTCATTTTCCTGTACGGCGGGCAGCCGTTCCTCAAAGGCGGCCTCCAGGAACTGAAGGACCGGCGGCCGGGGATGATGCTGCTCATCGCCATGGCCATCACCGTGGCCTTCGCGGCCTCCTGGATCACCAGCCTGGGGCTGGGCGGCTTCGACCTGGACTTCTGGTGGGAGCTCGCGCTGCTGGTGGCCATCATGCTCCTGGGCCACTGGATCGAGATGCGCGCCCTGGGTTCGGCGCAGGGCGCCCTGGACGCCCTCGCCGCGCTGCTGCCCGACGAGGCCGAGCGCGTCACCGATGGCGGCACCGAAACGGTCCCGGTCTCCGAACTCCGCCCGGACGACCTGGTCCTGGTCCGGCCCGGCGCCCGGATGCCCGCCGACGGAACAGTAGTGGACGGGCAAGCGGAGTTCGATGAATCCATGATCACCGGCGAGTCCAGGACGGTTCCCCGGGGCCCCGGCGCTCCGGTGGTGGCCGGAACCGTCGCCACGGACAGCAGCGTCCGGGTCCGGGTCACGGCCGTGGGCGACGACACCGCACTCGCAGGAATCCAGCGGCTTGTGGCCGAAGCCCAGGCTTCGTCCTCGCGCGCGCAGGCGCTGGCTGACCGGGCGGCAGCGTTCCTCTTCTACTTCGCCGCCGCCGCGGGCGTGCTGACCTTTACCGCCTGGACGCTGCTGGGCAGTGTTCCGGAGGCGGTCACCCGGACCGTGACCGTGCTGGTGATCGCCTGCCCGCATGCCCTGGGCCTGGCCATTCCGCTGGTCATCGCCATCTCCACCGAGCAGGCCGCCCGGGCCGGCGTGCTGATCAAGAACCGGATGGCTCTGGAACGCATGCGGACCGTTGACGTTGTCCTCTTCGACAAGACCGGCACCCTCACCACCGGTGAACCAGAGCTGAAGGACGTGGCAGTGACCGAGGGCATTGACGCCGGCCAGTTACTGGCCCTCGCCGCGGCCGTCGAGTCGGACAGCGAGCATCCCGTGGCGCGGGCCATCGTCCGCGCCGCCCGGGAACGGAACCTGGCGCTGCCGGCC
>NZ_JBNHFD010000038.1:0-31681 GCF_059089865.1 Arthrobacter sp. Y3221157 | reverse complement strand
GGCCGCGGCGGCACCCAGGGTGCCTTCGGCAAGGGCGGCGCAGGCCGTGGCAAGCAGCGCAAGTCGAAGCGCGCAAAGCGCCAGGAACTTGAGCAGATGAGCGCACCGTCGCTGGGTGGCGTGAGCGTACCCCGCGGCGACGGCAACACCGTTATCCGGCTGCGCCGTGGCTCCTCTATCACGGACTTCGCCGACAAGATCGAGGCAAACCCCGCCGCGCTGGTGACCGTGCTGTTCCACCTCGGTGAAATGGCAACCGCCACCCAGTCGCTGGACGAGGACACCTTCGCGCTGCTGGGCGAGGAACTGGGCTACAAGCTGCAGGTCGTGTCCCCGGAGGACGAGGAGCGCGAGCTGCTCTCCACCTTCGACATCGATGTGGAAGCCGAACTCGAAGCCGAGGGCGACGACGAACTCGAGCCGCGCGCTCCGGTGGTCACCGTCATGGGCCACGTTGACCACGGTAAGACCCGGTTGCTGGATGCCATCCGCAACTCGGACGTCGTGGCCGGCGAGCACGGCGGCATCACCCAGCACATCGGTGCCTACCAGATCAGCCATGAGCATGAGGGCACCCTGCGCGACATCACCTTCATCGACACTCCCGGCCACGAGGCGTTCACCGCCATGCGTGCCCGTGGTGCGAAGGTCACTGACATCGCCATCCTGGTGGTCGCAGCGGACGACGGCGTTATGCCGCAGACCGTTGAAGCGCTCAACCACGCCCAGGCCGCCAACGTGCCGATCGTCGTGGCCGTGAACAAGATCGACAAAGAAGGCGCCAACCCTGACAAGGTCAAGGGCCAGCTGACCGAGTACGGCCTGGTTCCGGAAGAATACGGTGGCGACACCATGTTCGTTGAGGTCTCGGCCCGCCAGAACCTGAACATCGACGAACTGATCGATGCTGTGCTGCTGACCGCCGACGCCGCGCTGGACCTCCGGGCCAACCCGGACAAGGCCGCCCGCGGTATTGCCATCGAAGCCAACCTGGACAAGGGCCGGGGTGCGGTGGCAACCGTCCTGGTGCAGTCCGGTACCCTGGCCGTCGGCGACACGATCGTGGCCGGCACGGCCCACGGCCGCGTCCGCGCCATGTTCGACGAAGACGGCGAAGCCCTCGACGTCGCGCTGCCGTCCCGTCCGGTCCAGGTCCTGGGCCTGTCCAACGTGCCTCGCGCCGGTGACAGCTTCCTGGTGACCTCCGATGAGCGTACGGCCCGCCAGATCGCGGAGAAGCGTGAGGCTGCGGACCGCAACGCCCAGCTCGCCAAGCGCCGCAAGCGCATCAGCCTGGAAGACTTCGACCAGGCAGTGGCTGACGGCAAGATCGACACCCTCAACCTCATCCTCAAGGGTGACGTGTCCGGTGCCGTGGAAGCCCTCGAAGACGCCCTGCTCAAGATTGACGTCGGCGAAGGCGTTCAGCTGCGCGTCATCCACCGCGGTGTGGGTGCCATCACGCAGAACGACGTCAACCTGGCAACGGTCGACTCCGCCGTCATCATCGGCTTCAACGTCAAGCCGGCCGAGCGGGTTGCCGAACTGGCAGACCGCGAAGGCGTGGACATGCGCTTCTACTCGGTCATCTACGCTGCAATCGATGACATCGAGATGGCGCTTAAGGGCATGCTCAAGCCGGAATACGAAGAATTCCAGCTGGGCACCGCCGAGGTCCGCGAAGTCTTCCGCTCCTCCAAGTTCGGAAACATCGCAGGCTCGATCGTCCGCAGCGGAATCATCCGCCGTAACACCAAGGCACGCATCAGCCGCGACGGCAAGGTCATCGGTGACAACCTCACCATTGAGACGCTCAAGCGCTTCAAGGATGACGCCACCGAGGTCCGCACCGACTTCGAGTGTGGTATCGGCCTTGGCTCGTACAACGACATCATCGAAGGCGACATCATCGAGACCTTCGAGATGCGCGAGAAGCCGCGCATTTAGCCTGTCTGTTGTTTGGGGCCGTCGGGATTTTTCCGGCGGCCCCGCCCCTACGCTGGGCGGCAACGGATCTACGATCCTTTGCCGCCCAGCTTCGGCAGCGGAGCTGGCCTTCCCAACCCTCGCAAGCTCGGCTCGGGGCCCTCGGCCAGCTCCTTAGATGCCGCTCCCGGGCCCCACATTGATTGGCGCTTTTGTGTGCGCCCCCACATTTTCTTCTTATAGGAGTTGTTCATGGCTGATCCGGCACGTGCTGCCAAGATGGCGCAGCGGATTAAGGTTGTTGTTGCTGAGGCCCTGAGCCGGAAGGTTAAGGATCCGCGGCTTGAAGGAATTACCGTTACCGATGCCCGCGTGACCAATGATCTTCAGCATGCCACCGTTTACTACACCGTCTTTGGGGACCAGGCTTTGCAGTCTGATGCTGCCAAGGGGCTGGAGAAGGCCAAGGGTGTGCTGCGGCAGGAGGTGGGCCGCAACATCACTGCGCGGCTGACTCCCACGCTTGAATTCGTGGCGGACCAAATCCCGGTCAACGCCTCCAACCTTGAGGAACTGTTGCGGGAAGCGAAGAAGCGTGACGCCGAGGTGGCCGCCCTGGCTGCCAAGGCCAAGCACGCCGGCGACGCCGACCCCTACAAGAGCGATGCGTCCCCTGACGTGGAGATCGACGAAGACGACTTCGACGAAGAGGACCTCGACCTCAACAACGCCGACGAGTTCGACGAAGACGGCAACAAGTAGCCCCGAAAACGCCAGCAGAAGGCCCGGACCGCGAATGCAGTCCGGGCCTTCTGCTTCCCAGAAATCTTTGTGCGTGCCTACCTGATATCGGCCTTGATGACCTTCCCGGGCGGAGGTCCCGCAGGGGGTGCTGCGCCTGGACCTGGTGGAGGCCCTGGCAGCGCGTCAACTGTGGCGTACAGCGTCCGGCCCTGGATTTCGACGTCGGCCGGCTGGTTCACTGCGAGGAACTGGGTGCGGTGTCCCTTCCAGGCGTGGAATTTCAGGATCTCGTTGCCGAAGAGCGATGCCACGTAAACGTCGCCGGTGTTGGCCACAGCCAGGCCCGTGGGGCTGAGGATGTTTTCGACCCAGAGTTTTGTCTGGCCGGTCCAGGGATTCACCTTGAAGACCGCGCCGCGGTGGCCGAGCTCCGGAATTTCCGGACCGCCCGGCAGGGACGTCACGTACAGCCATCCATCGGGGCCGAACTCCACGTCGGTGGGGACGGGCTCAAAGGCATACGTCCGCCCGGCAACACAAGCAGGAACGCTGAAGGTATTGCCCGCCATGTCCACCGGGAGTACCAGGCCTGCCGGTACGACTGCCGGCCTGGGCGGAAGGACAGCCAAGGTGCTGACCTCGCCCGAATGAATGTTCACCTCAAGGATCGCGTTGGCCCCGGCATCGGCCACGTACGCCGTGTTGCCCCGCACAGCGGTGGCATAGGCGTTCGAGTCGAGTTTGCCCTTGTATCGGGCCGGGAAAGCTTCGGGCCAATCTTTGAGGCACTGATCGCTGACGTCGCTTCCGAAGCCGTACTGCTGGTGGCCATCGGGATTATTCTTCCGCTCGTAATCTGCCACATCGGCTATAAGCCTCTCCTCGCCGTGCGGCCTGATGGCTTTCAGGTAGCCCTTCAGGCCCTCCGCAGGACCTCCGGCGCCGGCCGTTTCCAGGAAGAACGTTGTGGTTCCACGGGTTTCCACGCCAGCCACGCCAAAGCCTTCGGGGGCCTGGTAGATGTCCTCCACACCGCCGTCCCTGTCGATCCGGCTGAGCGTGCCCACGAAGTCCTGCGTCACGTACAGGGACTTGCTTGTCCCGACGGCCAGGTGCAGGGGCGAGACCAGGCCGGTGGCCACTTCCTCGTAGGGCTCGCCGTGGTGGCCCCAGCCGGAGGCCGAAGACGGGGCGGCCGGGACGATGACACCTGCCAGCGCCAGGGAGGCGATCCAGGTGAGCTTTCTCTTCATTGCGTACTCCGGGGGTTGGCGCCCTAAAACGGGTTGGGGATGAGGGGCCCCACGGGGAGGCAGTACAGCTGAAGCCCCAGGGCGCCAGACTATGCCTGCGGTGAACAGATGTCGTCGGGAATTTCCCCCTAATGCGCCCCCTATTTCATCCCCTAACCGGAAGGCGGTGGCTAGGATCGAGCTATGACCCAGGCACCTGAGCACCTTGAGTCCACGCGGTACCTTGAGCAGGCCGTCGAATTGGCCGTCCGGAACGTTGCCGAGGGCGGCGGGCCGTTCGGCGCGGTGGTGGTGACTGCCGACGGGCGGGTGCACGAAGGCGTCAACCGGGTCACCCGGGACAACGATCCAACCGCCCACGCGGAGGTGGTGGCCATCCGCGCCGCCGCCTCGGCGACAGCCAACTTCGACCTCCACGGCGCGGTGCTGTACGCCAGCTGCGAGCCCTGCCCGCTCTGCCTTGCGTCCGCCCTCTGGGCCCGGATCGGCCGCGTCTACTTCGCCGCTGACCGTCATGGCGCCGCAGCTGCCGGATTCGATGACGCCTTGTTCTACGACTACTTCAGCGGCGCCCGCCCGGAGCTGATGCCGGTCACCCGCGGTGACATCCCGACGTCGGGCGCCCCCTTCCAGGCTTGGGACGCCTTCGCCGGAAGGAGGGAGTACTAGGCGTGGAACCCGCACTCGTCGCGTGCCCCTCCTGCGGCAAGACCAACAGGATTCCGGCGCAGGCGGCCGGGACGCCGCGCTGCGGCAACTGCAAGGCCGGGCTGCCCTGGATCGTCAACGCCGGAGATGCTGACTTCGCCGCCGTGGCCGAGCGGTCACCCGTGCCGGTGCTGGTGGACTTCTGGGCGGACTGGTGCGGGCCCTGCCGCATGGTGAGTCCGGTCCTGGACAAGCTCGCCCGCGAACGGCCAGGCCGGATCAAGCTGGTCAAAGTGGATGTGGACAAGGCCCCGGGCCTGTCACGGCGGTTCGATGTGCAGGCGATCCCCACCCTGATGGTGCTGGTGGACGGAAAGGTTGCCGCCCGGCAGGCAGGCGCGGCGCCTGCAGAGGTGCTCCGCTCCTGGCTTGACGGAGCCCTCAGCGGCGCGGCACGCTAGCGGCCGGGCCGTTACTCCAAGCCGGTCCTCGCCGGCAGGCGCGACAGCCCCTCCAGCAATTCCTGCTTCCGTCCGCACAGGGCAATCCGGACCCAGCCCTCGCCGATCGACCCGAAAGCAGTGCCCGGGGCCAGGGAAACACCGGCCTCCGCCAGGAACCGGCGCACCCATCCCCGCACGTCGCCACCACTGGCGTGCGACATATCCGCCCACAGGTAGAAGGCGCCCTGGGCCTGGAGATACGGGATGCCCTTGGCGTCAAGGACTGCGGAGGCGGCGTCGCGGTTCTCCCGGTAGTGCCTGTGGGCGTGCTGCACATAGTCCTGGGGGCCGGTCAGGGCAGCGAGCGCGGCATACTGGGGCGGCGCCGCGACGCAGGAGACGATCGATTCCATCACGTTGTCCATCTGCTGCTTCAAGTCCGGCGGACACACCAGCGCCCCGACCCGAAGCC
Organism: Arthrobacter sp. Y3221157; assembly: GCF_059089865.1. Lineage (NCBI taxonomy): Bacteria > Bacillati > Actinomycetota > Actinomycetes > Micrococcales > Micrococcaceae > Arthrobacter > Arthrobacter sp. Y3221157. Next base: position 26,195 of record NZ_JBNHFD010000038.1, on the reverse strand, counting down.
CAGTGAGCCCGTAGGTCTTGGACAGGGTCAGGGAGGTGAAGACCCGCGCTTCGCCGGGCGTGCCGCCGTCGAACCTTGCCGGGCTGATGTGGGGCACGTCGTAGGTGAACGCCTCGTAGCATTCGTCCGAGATGACCCAGAGATCATGCCGCCGGGCCAGGTCCATGAGCTCGCGGGTCAGGTCCCCGCCCAGGACGGCACCGAGCGGGTTGGACGGTGAGTTCAGCACCAGCACCCGGGTCCGGTCCGTAATGAGCGCTTCGACATCCTCCGGCCGGGGCTGGAATCCATGCCCGGGGTACAGCGGGTACCCCACGGGCACGGCGTTCAGGAGCCGGCCGGTCATCGCGAACGTGGGGTAGCCCGGGTTGGGGATGAGGATCTCATCGCCGGGGGAGAGCAACAGGCTCATGGCCAGGTGCAGGCCCTGCTGAGCCCCCGCCACGACGTACACCCGGTCGGCTCCCACATCCACGCCCTGCTGTTCCCGGAACCTGGCGGCGAAGGCTTCGCGCAGGTCAGGAATACCTGCATTGGGGGTGTAGTTCGTTTCATCGCGGTCCAGGCACGCCATGCCGGCGTCCAGCACGTGGCGGGGGAGCGGGAAGCCCGGCTCCCCAATGCTCAGGACCAGTGCGCCGGGGGTGCGCCACGCCGCTTCGGTGATCTCACGGATCTGGTTGACGGGCACGTCGCGGACGTGGGCGGCAAGCTCGGGCATGCCTGCCATCCTAGCCGCCGCCACCCTGCACCGGCGCCCCAACCTGCGCCGATATACTGGTAGGCGTGCTTTCTGGACTGGTGATAGTGGACAAGCCGCAGGGATGGACCAGCCATGATGTGGTTGGCCGGATGCGGCGCCTGGCAGGGACCCGGAAAGTGGGGCATGCAGGCACCCTTGATCCGATGGCCACCGGCGTTCTGGTGGTCGGCATCAACAAGGCCACGCGGCTGCTCACCTACATCGTGGGCACCTCCAAGACCTACACGGCCACCATCCGCCTTGGGCAGTCCACAGTGACGGACGACGCCGAGGGTGAAGTGACTGCCACGGCCTCCACCGCCGCCGTGGACGAGCAGGCAATCCGCGACGGCGTCGGAGCGCTCACGGGGGACATCCAGCAGGTGCCCAGCAGCGTCAGCGCCATCAAGGTCAATGGCGAACGTGCCTATGCGCGGGTCCGGTCCGGTGAGGACGTCAAGCTCACCGCCCGCCCCGTCACCATCCACCGCTTCGAGGTCCACGGCATCCGCCGGGATGAGGAAGCCGGCGTGGTGGATGTGGACGTAACGGTGGAGTGCTCCTCAGGTACCTACATCCGCGCCCTCGCCAGGGACCTGGGCAACGCTTTGGGCGTCGGCGGGCACCTCACGGCGCTCCGGCGGACCCACGTTGGTCCGTACTCCCTTGAACAGGCACGCACCCTCGAACAGCTCGCCGAGGAGCTCAACATCCTGGAAATGTCCCAGGCCGCCCGGGCGCTCATGCCCAACCGCGAGCTGAGCGCCGAGGAAACCACGGAAATTTCGTTCGGCCGCCGCATTGCAGCCGGAGCGGAACCGGGAAGCCCCTCCGCCGCCACCGCCGACCATCCGGTGGCTGCCTTTGCCCCCGATGGCAGCCTGGTGGCATTGCTCGCTGACGCCGGCAGTTACGCCAAACCGGTCCTTGTGTTCGCACCCGGTAACGGTGCACCTGCCGCCGCGGCAGCCGGGGAGGCATAGGTTGGACGCGTATTTCTGGATCATTCTGGCGGTTGGCCTGCTGTCCACCGCCATCTGCCTGGTGGCCGGCATTATGAAGAAGGCGCCCAACGACGTCACCATCCTCTCGGTGGCCGCCGTGGAACTCGCCCTCGTTGTCTATCTTGTGGGTTCGATCGTCCGGGTCATCGCCGGGGAACCCATCGCGGGCGAGGCGTGGGAGTTCTGGGGCTACCTTGCCACGGCCATGCTGCTGCCCCCGGCTGCCGTCTACTGGTCCATCCTGGAACGGACGCGGTGGAGCAACTTCGTCCTGGCCGCCGTCGGTGTGACGGCCCTGGTGATGGCCGCCCGCATGAACCAGATCTGGTACTGAAGTGGAAGAAGCACGCAACGTGAATGACCAGCAATTACCGGCCGCCGTCGGCAGCGCACCCGCCGGCACCTCCCGCAATACCCGCAACACGGGCCCGGGACGGCTCCTTATCGCCGTCTACGCCGTTTTTGCAATTTCGGCCTCTGCCCGCGCGGGCTACCAGATCCTCACCAAGTTCTCCGAGGCCCCGCTTGCCTACCTGCTGTCCGCCTTCGCTGCCCTGGTCTATGTGATAGCCACGATCTCCCTGGCGAAGGCCGGCAGCACCTGGTTCAAAGTGTCCGTCGCCGCCGTGCTGGTGGAACTTGTGGGCGTCCTGGTGGTGGGGGCGCTGAGCGTCTTCGATGCCGTGGCGTTCCCCCATGAAACCGTTTGGTCCCTGTTTGGCCGCGGCTACGGCTTCATCCCGCTGCTGCTGCCGATCCTCGGCCTGGTGTGGCTGTACCGGCGCCGGCCCCCGGGAAAAGGGGCACGGTGAATACGGGTAACCTTGAAGAGTTCCGCGGCCGGTCCGGCTGCGGAATTTGATGCTGCAGGCAGTCTAAGGCGAGGGTGATGGTCTACATCTGGAACGATCCGTCCGAGGTCCCGGCGGACTTCGGCCCATCTGTCGTCACCATTGGGAACTTCGACGGCGTGCACAGGGGACACCAGCAGGTGCTGTCCCAGCTGATCCGGACGGCGCGCCTTACCCGCTCGAAAGCGGTAGCGGTCACCTTCGATCCCCACCCTGCCCTGGTCCATCGTCCCGAGTCGGCCCCCGAGTTGATCATGGGGTTGGACGACAAGCTGGAGGCACTGGGGGAGCTGGGCCTGGACGCGATTTTGGTCATGAAGTACTCACTGGACCTCGCAAGTCTCACCGCGGAGGAATTCGTTGAGCAGTACCTGGTGGACTGCCTGCACGCCAGCCACGTCGTGATCGGCCATGACGCCCGCTTCGGCCGCGGCAATTCCGGGGACCTGGACACCATGAAGGCCCTGGGCGAAAAGTTCGGCTTCGAGGTCCAGGTGATCAGCGAGTTCGGCTCCGAGGGCTACCCCCTGCATGACGACGACGGCAAGGACCGCCGCTGCTCGTCCACCTGGGTCCGCGAAGCGCTGCAGGAGGGCGACGTCGCCACGGCGGCTGCCGTGCTGGGCCGGTGGCACCGGATGCGCGGTGAAGTGGTGCATGGCGCCGCCCGCGGCCGGGCCCTGGGTTTCCCCACAGCCAACCTCGCCTCCAACGCCAGCGGCCTCATTCCTGCCGATGGCATCTACGCGGGCTGGCTTGTGGACCAGGCGGGCAAGCGCTGGCCGGCCGCCATCTCGGTGGGCTCCAATCCCACGTTCGACGGCGTCAGCCGCCAGGTGGAGGCCCACGTCATCGACAGGCCCAAGGAGGCCGTTGAGGACTTCGATCTGTACGGCCAGACAGTAGTTGTGGAATTCGTGGCGCGCCTTCGGGGCATGGTGGCTTATCGTGGGCCTGAAGCACTGGTGGACCAGATGAAGCTGGACGTGGTCCAGGCCCACGACCTCCTGGTCAAACGCTGACCAGACGTTGACCAGACCGGGGCGCCGCAGCCGGTCCGCTGCATCCGTCCCGGCGGGAAGCTGCCGGGGACCGCAAGGAAAGGCAGTACGTGTCCGTCGAAAAGAACACCCGCAAGCTGGATAAAGGCATCGTCCGTGACTTCAGTTCCCGGATGAGCTACGCCTCCTACCTCCAGCTGCCCACCCTGCTGAGTGCCCAGCAGCCGGTCAGCAAGCCCGAACACCACGACGAACTGCTGTTCATCATCCAGCACCAGACCACGGAGCTGTGGCTGAAGCTGGTACTGCATGAGCTTCGGAGCGCCGCCGCCTGGCTCCGTGACGATGACTTGGGTTCGGCACTGAAGGGCATTGCCCGGGTCAAACACATCCAGAAGACCCTCACCGAACAGTGGTCCGTGCTGGCTACCCTGACCCCTACCGAGTACTCCCAGTTCCGCGGCTTCCTGGGCAACTCCTCCGGCTTCCAGTCCGCCCAGTACCGTGCCGTGGAATTCGTTCTGGGCAACAAGAACCGCAAGATGCTTCCGGTGTTCGAATCCGATCCTGAGGCCCATGCCATGCTGTCCGAACTCCTCGCAGCGCCCAGCATCTACGACGAATTCCTCGCCTACCTTTCCAGGCACGGCTTCGACGTCCCTGCCTCGGTCCTGGACCGGGATGTCAGCCGCGCCCACGAGTTCACCCCCGAACTGGTACCGCTGTTCAAGCACATCTACGAACACGCGGCAGAGAACTGGAGCGCGTACGAGGCCTGCGAGGAACTTGTTGACCTGGAGGACAATTTCCAGCTGTGGCGGTTCCGCCACCTGCGGACGGTGCAGAGGACCATCGGCATGAAGACTGGAACGGGCGGGTCCAGCGGCGCCGCCTTCCTGCAGAAGGCCCTCGAACTCACTTTCTTCCCGGAGTTATTCGCAGTCAGGACGGAGATCGGCCAATGACCACACAGCAGCAGCGACTGGTGGAAGAAGAAGGCGTGGCGCTGCAGCAGCGCGCCGAAGAGCTTGACCGCCAGGACCCGCTGCGACACTACCGGGGCCACTTCATCGGCACCGACACCCCGCTGTCCTACCTGGACGGCAACTCCCTGGGCCGCCCGCTGAAGCGGACGGCCGATGACATCGCTGCGTTCATCCGCGAGGGCTGGGGCGGGCGCCTGATCCGCGGGTGGGATGAGGAATGGCTGGACCTGCCGCAGGCCATCGGCGACCAGCTGGGCCGTGCCGTCCTGGGTGCTGCGCCCGGACAGACGATTATCGCGGACTCCACCACGGTGGTCCTCTACAAACTGATCCGGGCTGCACTGGCCGCGGTGGCTGACCCGGACCGGAACGAGCTGGTCCTGGACACTGAGAACTTCCCCACGGACCGTTACCTGGTGGAAGGCATCGCTTTGGAGGAGGGCCTGACGCTCCGCTGGATCGAAGCCGACCCCGCCGCCGGGGTGACCGCCGACCAGGTGCGCGAAGCGGCCGGCCCGCGCACCGCCGTCGTCCTTCTCAGCCAGATCGCCTACCGCTCGGGACACTTGGCAGACCTGCCCGCCATCACCAAGGCAGTGCACGACGCCGGCGCCCTGGTGGTGTGGGATCTTTGCCATTCCGCGGGTTCGGTGGAGATTGACCTCGACGGTGCCGGCGTGGACTTCGCCGCGGGCTGCACCTACAAGTACCTGAACGGCGGTCCGGGTTCTCCCGCGTTCGCCTACGTCAACCAGCGGCACCTGGCCTCGCTGAACCAGCCCATCTGGGGCTGGATGGGCCGGAAGGACGCGTTCGAGATGGCCAAGGGGTATGAGCCGGCGGCAGGCATCCGGGGATTCCTCAGCGGCACCCCCGCCATCTTCGGAATGCTCGCCATGCGGGGAACGCTCGACCTGATCGAGGAAGCGTCCATGGCTGCCATCCGGACGAAGTCGGAGAACCTGACGGCGTTCGCCGTCGAAATCTACGACGCGTGGCTGGCACCGCTGGGCGCCGCGCTGGCAACACCGCGCAGTCCGGGGGAGCGGGGAAGCCACATCACCGTGGACCACCCCAGGTTCACCAAGGCCACCGTGGCGTCGCTGTGGGATGACGAGGTGATCCCGGACTTCCGCTCGCCCCGCGGCATCCGGGTAGGACTCTCGCCCCTGAGCACCAGCTTCCAGGAGGTGCTGCAGGGAATGGCGGCCATCCGGGACAGGTTGCGGGACTGACACCGACTGTTTCGACAGGTTAGGCCCGGGCCGGTAAACTTGACGATGGATCCGGCTGCAGTCCGTGGCGGCTGGTTCCTGTCGTGTTCGGACCTTCCCGGTTTTCCGGGGCGAGGCACCGGCGGCAGACCCGGCAGTGATTTTCTGACCGGGCCCTCACGGCACATTTCATAGGAGTTATTGTGGCACTTGACGCCGCTGTAAAGCAGTCCATCATCAAGGAATACGCAACCGTAGAAGGCGACACCGGTTCACCGGAGGTCCAGGTTGCTGTCCTGACCCAGCGGATCAAGGATCTGACTGAGCACATGAAGGAGCACAAGCACGACTTCCACACCCAGCGCGGCCTGCTGGCCATGGTGGGTCGCCGCAAGCGCATGCTGAGCTACCTCAAGAAGACCGACATCGCCCGCTACCGTTCGCTCATCGAGCGCCTCGGCCTGCGCCGCTAGTCAGACTTCGGGGGCGGCCCTTTCCAGCACGGAACGGGCCGCCTTCTTCAATCAAAACTAAACAGGAGGATCAACCGCATCACGCATTCGCGGTCCTCGGTAGTGATCCCCGGGAAGGCTTCAGCGACTGAAGTCCCGGCCCGTGGGTCTCGATCGATGACCGGGTGCAGGGCCAGTAGACAGATGCTGGCCAGGTTGATGCGGCTGGACTTCCGTAAAACAGAAACGGAGGTGACTCTCTTGGAGGGTCCCGAAATCCAGTTCTCAGAAGCAATCATCGACAACGGCCGCTTCGGCAAGCGCGTGGTCCGGTTCGAAACCGGACGCCTCGCCAAGCAGGCTGCCGGCGCCGCCATGGTGTACATCGACGAAGACACCGCGCTGCTGTCCGCCACCACGGCCGGCAAGCACCCGCGCGAAGGCTTTGACTTCTTCCCGCTGACGGTTGACGTCGAAGAGCGCATGTACGCCGCCGGACGCATCCCGGGCTCGTTCTTCCGCCGTGAAGGACGCCCGTCCACCGAAGCCATCCTGGCCTGCCGCCTGATGGACCGCCCGCTGCGCCCCGCCTTCATCAAGGGCCTGCGCAACGAGGTCCAGATCGTGGTCACCGTCCTGGCGATCAACCCCGACGAGCTGTACGACGTGGTGGCCATCAACGCCTCCTCGATGTCCACGCAGCTGTCCGGCCTGCCCTTCTCCGGGCCCATCGGCGGCGTCCGCGTGGCCCTGGTTGCCGACGAAAACGGCTCCCAGTGGGTTGCCTTCCCGAAGCACTCGCAGCTGGAAAACTCCGTGTTCAACATGGTTGTTGCCGGCCGCGTTGCCGGTGACGACGTCGCCATCATGATGGTCGAAGCCGAAGCCACGGACAACTCCTGGGCCCTCATCAAGGAACAGGGCGCCACCGCCCCCACCGAAGAGGTTGTTTCCGAGGGCCTCGAGGCTGCCAAGCCTTTCATCAAGGCTCTCTGCGACGCCCAAGCCGACCTCGCCGCCCGCGCTGCCAAGCCGACAGTCGAGTTCCCTGTCTTCCTCGATTACGAGGACGACGTCTACGCCGCCGTGGAGTCCGCAGCTATCGAGAAGCTGACCGCTGTCTTCCAGATCGCGGACAAGCAGGAGCGCGAGAACGCAGCTGACGCCCTCAAGGACGAAGTCCTGGCCAACCTGGCCGGCCAGTTCGAAGGCCGCGAGAAGGAACTGTCCGCAGCGTTCCGCTCGGTCACCAAGCACGTTGTGCGCCAGCGCATCCTCAAGGACCAGATCCGCATCGACGGCCGCGGCCTGACCGACATCCGCCAGCTCACGGCTGAGGTTGAGGTCCTGCCCCGTGTCCACGGTTCGGCGATCTTCGAGCGCGGCGAGACCCAGATCATGGGTGTCACCACGCTGAACATGCTCAAGATGGAGCAGCAGATCGACTCGCTGTCGCCGGTGAAGACCAAGCGCTACATGCACAACTACAACTTCCCGCCGTACTCCACCGGTGAAACCGGCCGCGTGGGCTCGCCCAAGCGCCGCGAAATCGGCCACGGCGCCCTGGCAGAACGCGCCCTCGTGCCGGTCCTGCCGTCCCGCGAGGAGTTCCCGTACGCCATCCGCCAGGTATCCGAGGCCCTCGGTTCCAACGGTTCGACGTCGATGGGTTCCGTCTGCGCCTCCACCCTGTCCATGCTGAACGCTGGTGTGCCCCTGAAGGCCGCTGTCGCCGGCATCGCCATGGGCCTGGTTTCCGACCAGGTGGACGGCCAGACCCGCTACGCAGCCCTGACTGACATCCTCGGCGCCGAAGATGCCTTCGGTGACATGGACTTCAAGGTCGCCGGTACCGCCGAGTTCGTCACGGCCATCCAGCTGGACACCAAGCTCGACGGCATCCCCGCTTCGGTGCTGGCAGCAGCCCTGAAGCAGGCCCGCGAAGCACGCCTGCACATCCTGGAGGTCATCAACTCGGCGATCGATACCCCGGATGAGCTTTCCGAGTTCGCACCGCGCGTCATCGCCGTGAAGATCCCCGTGGACAAGATCGGTGAGGTCATTGGCCCCAAGGGCAAGATGATCAACCAGATCCAGGAAGACACCGGCGCCGACATCTCCATCGAGGACGACGGCACGGTCTACATTGGCGCCACCGACGGTCCGTCTGCCGAGGCAGCACGTTCCGCCATCAACGCCATTGCCAACCCGCAGGTCCCCGAGATCGGTGAGCGTTACCTGGGCACGGTCGTCAAGACCACCACCTTCGGTGCGTTCGTGTCGCTGACCCCGGGCAAGGACGGCCTCCTGCACATCTCCGAGCTCCGCAAGCTGGCAAACGGCAAGCGCGTGGACAACGTGGATGACGTGGTTTCCGTCGGCCAGAAGGTCCAGGTGGAAATCACCAAGATCGACGACCGCGGAAAGCTCTCGCTCGCCCCTGTGGTGGCCGAGGAGGAAGGTGCGGCTGAGACCGAGCGCGCCCACACCACGGAACCTGCTGAAGGCGCCGAGGTCTAACAGCTCCGGTCTCCGGCAGAAGCAATGAATCGGCGGGGCCGGTGGATGATCCACCGGCCCCGCCGCTGTTACGATGGCAGCCAGATCCGGCTGCCCGTCCTGAAAGGCCTCAATGACTGTTGTACCCCTGCCTCTTGAGCAGAACCACCGCGGCGACACCCTGGTCCACGGTTCCGACGGCGGCTCCGAAGTCCGGCGTTCCGTGCTGCCCGGGGGAGTGCGGGTGCTGACGGAGGCGATGCCGGGGCAGCGGTCAGCCACCATCGGCTTCTGGGTGGGCGTCGGCTCCCGCGACGAGGCCCCCGGCCAGCACGGGTCCACGCACTTCCTTGAGCACCTGCTGTTCAAGGGCACCAAGCGCCGCACGGCCCTGGAGATCGCGTCAGCGTTCGATGAGGTGGGCGGGGAATCAAACGCCGCGACCGCCAAGGAAAGCACCTGCTACTTCGCCCGGGTGCTCGATACCGACCTGCCAATGGCCATCGACGTCATTGCGGACATGATCACCGGTGCGGTCATCGACCCCGCTGAGATGGAGCAGGAACGGGACGTCATCCTCGAAGAGATCGCGATGGACAGCGACGATCCAACGGACGTTGCGCATGAGCACTTCGTATCCGCCGTGCTCGGCAGCCACCCCCTGGGCCGTCCCATCGGCGGAACGCCTGCCGCGATCAAGGCTGTGGCCCGGGACTCCGTGTGGGAGCACTATCGCCGCTACTACCGGCCGGACGAACTGGTGATTACGGCTGCCGGCGGCTTGGAGCATGACGTGGTGTGCGATCTCGTCATCACCGCACTGGAATCGGCCGGCTGGTCGCTTGAGGCCAGCGCTTCGCCGGTTAAGCGGCGTTCCACAGACCCCTCGCTCATCACGGGTACCGCCGGGCTGCATGTGGTCAAGCGCGCCGTTGAGCAGGCCAACATCATCATGGGGTGTCCCACCATTGTTGCCACTGACGAGCGACGCTACGTCATGAGCGTCCTTAACGCTGTCCTGGGCGGGGGCATGTCCTCCCGACTTTTCCAGGAGATCCGTGAGAAGCGGGGCCTGGTGTACTCCACCTACTCCTTCGCTTCCTCGTACGCAGATGCCGGCTATTTCGGTATGTACGCAGGGTGCACCCCGTCCAAAGTCCGGCAGGTGCTGGACCTGCTGGCTGCTGAGCTGGACAAGCTCGCCGAGCACGGGATCTCCGACGAGGAGCTCCGCAAGGCGGTAGGACAGCTTGGCGGTGGCATCGTCCTGGCCCTCGAGGACACCGGTTCACGGATGTCCCGGCTGGGCCGCGCCGAACTGGTTTCCGGGGAATACCAGGACATCGACGAGACCCTTCGCCTCATCAAGGCCGTCACGGCCGAGCAGGTTCAGGACCTTGCAGCCGAACTTGCTGCCGCACCGCGGACCGTGACCGTCGTCGGCCCCTTCGAGGAGACGGAAACCTTCGGACTCTGACCCCCTGCCGCCGCTTTCGTGCTTGGGCATAGGATGAGCGCATCCGGCGTCGGCAGAGGGCTGACGCCTTGCGGTGAGGGGTGAAGGGCGTGGACGAACCCCTGCCGGGCACGGACGGCAACGGCCAGGACGACCCCGGCAACATCAACGCGGCCGACATCGGCGCCGCCGGCGGCCATTCCGCCGACATCAACGCCGCCGCCACCCATTCCGCCGACATCAACCCCGCCGACACCCACGCCGTTGCCAGGGATGCTGCTGCGGCGCATGCCGGCGGCCGTCCCACCGGTGTCCATCCTGCCGACCATCCTGCACTGCGCGGGCTCCTCGGCCGCTGGCGGGGGAGCACGCGCCTGGCTGCCGGCCCGTGGGGACCAGAACGTACGGTGGAGGCGGACGTTACCTACCGGCGGGTGGCCAGTGGCTTCGGCGTTGTGCAGACCTATAGCCACCGGGAGCCGGACGGGACGCACTTCGAAGGCCACGGGATGTTCACGGTGGACCCCGACCACCCTGATGTTCTCTGGTACCACGCGGACACGACAGAACCGGTGCCGGCGGCTCCGGACCGCTGCACATGGCGCGGGGGTGTGCTCCGGGTGGAGCGCCACGGCAGTGCCGGCTGGACCCGCCACTCCGTGCGCCTCGACGGCGACGTGCTGACCCATGTCACGGAATTGAGGTCACGCGAGCCTTCCAAGACGCAACCCGGCGGAGGGAGCGCTGAAAATGCCGCCAATGATGGCACAGGCTCGGCTTACACCCCGTTCATGACGTCGATTTTCACCAGAGGATGACGTGCCCGTGCTGACGGGGCTGCGGAGCGCCGTTGTCATATCGGGGTGGGAGACACGCATGGCGTCAGGTGGTTGATGGGGCTGAGTCTTGCATGGCCAAGAGTTTCAGGGCTTCTGCGCTTGAGTCCCAGTCCCTGTCCGGATCCGCCAGCAGGATGGAGGGCGTGGAGTAGTAGCTGTCCCAAGCTGCGTCGTCCCACGTGGGGGAGTCCGGAGGAATGTCGTCGAGGTCCATCCCGGGGGGCCATTGCGGTGGTTCCCAATCTGGTTGTTCGCTTGGGTAGTGTCGGCCGGTGGGTGACGTATAACCGGGTGGTTGGTTTTCTGTTGCTTGGGTGGGTGTCCAGCCGCTGTTGTGCTTGAGGCGGTGGTGTTTTGGGCAGAGTTGTGCCAGGTTGCTGATGCCGGTTGTTCCGCCGTGTTGCCAAGCTTGAAGGTGGTCGGCTTCGTTGTCGAGGGCGTTGTTGTTGCAGCCTGGGAAGGTGCATTTGCCGTCCCGGAGGGTCAGGGCTTGTCGCATTGCTTTCGTGAGCCGGTAGCTGGTACGGCCTATCTCGAGGGGTGCGCCGTCGCGGGGGTCGACGAGGACCCGGGTGAAGGAGTCAGCGCCATCGGTGAGGAGTTTGCGGGCAATGGACGCGGGGATAGGGCCGTATCCGTCGAGGCTGGCCGGCTCGTCCGTCTGACCGAACAGGGCGAACCACGGGACGGTGACGATGACTTCCGCCCGCGGAGTCGGAACCTTTCCAACCTCCGGGTGGATCTCAACGGGGACGGCGTGATCAATACCTGGACTGATGTAGCCCCTGCAGCCAGCGGGAAGGCCTTCCGGAACGGCAAGGTCCGCGCTGGGTTCGTCGGACCCGACCAGCGCAGCGAGCCCGATGAACTCGGGAGGGAGCTGCTCATCGGCTCTACTGTTTTCTGCGGGACGTGCCGGGTCCCCGCTGGCAGCAACATGGATACGGCTGGTCGTGCTGAGGTCGCCGCAGGCTCCCGTGCTTGTTGGTTGCTGGGCGAGGAGGCGGCGGGCGAACTCGTCGGCCTTGATCTGGGGCAGGGTCCGGGTCTCGGTGGGGCCTTGGAGGCCGCGGGCGGTGGCGGTGTTTTTGTTCCAGATCGCCGTGGCGGAGTCGGCGGGGAGGTAGGCGGAGATCCAGGCCATGCCATCCCGGTCACGGGTGAACTCGACCCGGCGGTCGGCCACGGACTTGGCGTGACGCTTCTCGATCGATCCGGGGTGATGGCGTTCGCGCCAGGCGCGGACCTTGACGCGCAGCCGGGAAGGGACGAGCTTGGTGGCGGGGCAGCCCCGTGCGGGGTTGGGGGCGTCCGGGTCCAGGAAGTGATCCGCCAAAGCAACTGCGGTGGGATGGCCCAGGATTTCGGTTTCGTCGGCGATGATTTTGGCGCTTTGCCAGGACAACGCCCCACTAGACAGTGACTCGTACACCGAAGGAAGGGAGCAGACCTGCCGGGACTGAGTAACCAACGCGCCGGCGGCGCCGGAGCTGATGGTCAGGACCCCGGCAATTTCCTCCACCGCTGATATTTCCGCGTAGGTGCGTTCGTGGGTGGAGGCCTCTGGCGGCGTCATGGCCTGCTGCAGGTCGAGGGACTGGGCGGCGTCACGGGCCTTGAGCGCGGCGACCTGCGCCTCAAGCTTTGCTATCAAAGCCATGCGGTCCAGCCGGATCTCGTAGGCACGTTGGAGAACATCCGTGCCTGTGCCGGAGTTATCGGGACCTTGCGGTCGGGCGTCAAGGAGGAACAGCGCGTTGATTGCAGCCGTGGTGGCAAAAACACCTTCCATCGGTGCTGCTGTGATCGCACCGTTTGTGACTGCGCCGTTTCCCATACCCACATCATCGCGGGAGGCACTGACAATTCGCGTCGGAGCAGCCGTGGAAGCTTCTACTTCTGCCTGTCCCATGCCGGCAGCCGTGATGGCAGGAAGCGGTGCCCTCCTGTCAGTTCCGGTGCCAATGCCATTTCCCATAGGAGAATCATCGCCGGAGGCACTGACAATTTGGCCCGCATCGCTTCAGCGCGCTGATCCTCGGCAGGACCAGCGGGCGGATAGGCCACAGGCGGCTACGGAGCAGCTACGGAAATAAGGCACGGTGCGGAAATAAGGCGCGTATTGCGGGCTTTTATCCGCCGGCGAACGGAGGCAGCACGTCAATCACATCATCGGGTCCCACAACGATTGACTGGTCGCGCACCGCCACCTCATTGAGCAGGAAGCTGCTCCGGGAGAGGATACGGGGGAGCGAGGGAGTGCCGGCTGGAGGTTCCGGCCGCTCCACGGACTCTATGGCCTCCAGCAGCGCGGCCACCGTAGTGCCCTCAGGCAGGTCGAACTTCTCTTCCTCGAGGCCTGCGGCTGCACGTGCGGCAGCGAAGTAACGTACGTTCATAAACTGTCAGCCCCCGATGGCGCTCATGCTGCGGTCCGGCTGGACGAAGTCCGGAGCGTCGAGTCCCACGTGGTCCATGCCGTGGGCCTTTGGCTTGAGCCACATGGCGTCCTGCCACCGGCGGGCGAGGTCATCGTCGCTGGCGCCGGACCGCAGGAGGCCCAGGAGGTCGAATTCCTCCCGCGAAAACAGGCAGCTCATGATCTTGCCCTCGGCTGTGATGCGGGTCCTGCGGCAGTCCGAGCAGAAGGGCTCCGTGACCGAAGCAATGATGCCGACTGTTCCCAGCACGGGGCCATCCGCAGGAGCAGCAGACCCCGCCGCCCGCCGTCGTACTTCAAAGCGTTCCGCGGGGGCACCGTCCCGGGCTCGCGGATCGGGGGTGAGGACAAAGTCGGAAGACAGCAGCCCGCGGATCTCGGCCGCGGTGATCATGTTGCGGCGGGTCCAGCCATGGTCGGCGTCCAGCGGCATCTGCTCGATGAACCGCAGCTCGTACCCACGATCCAGCGCCCAGGCGAGCAGCGACGGCGCTTCGGCGTCATTGATGCCGCGCATAAGGACCGCGTTGAGCTTGACCGGACCCAGCCCGGCCGCCCACGCCGCATCCACCCCGGCCAGGACCTGGTCCAGGAACGGGCGGCGGGTCAGCTTGGTGAATGTTTCCTCGTGCAGCGAGTCCAGGGACACGTTGATGCGCGTCAGTCCGGCGGCCTTGAGCGGCGCGGCCTTCCTGGCAAGCCCCACTCCGTTGGTGGTCATGGAGATCGGCAGGTCAGGATGGTTCCGCCGCAGCTCCGCAATGATGTCCACCAGGTCGTGCCGCACCAGCGGCTCACCGCCGGTCAGCCGCAGTTCACGGACTCCCAACTGCTCCACGCCGACCCGGACAATACGGACAATTTCGGCGGCAGACATGACCGCCTGCTTCGCGAGCCATTCGAGGCCCTCTGCAGGCATGCAGTACGTGCAGCGGAGGTTGCACTTGTCCGTCAGGGACAACCGCATGTCAGTGGCACGGCGCCCGTAGCGGTCCACAAGTCCGGCGCCCGCGCGGGCAGGACGGGCTGCCGGCACGGACAGTCCGGCATCCTCCCGCGGCTGCGGCATGCCTAGCTGGACACTCATGAAATCAGGCTACGCCACGATGGGCTGTAGATCACATTCGTGTCCGCGCCCGGCAGGACCATTCCGAAACACACCGGCGCTTGCGGCCACCCGCAAACCTATGCTGGACATGTGGACAGTTCCCCGCAGCAGCAGGCAGCGCACGACGGCGGCACGGGCCTTGGCGGGCACGTGGCTGCCAACGTGGAGCAACAGTTCACGGAACGCCAGCGCCGCCGCTTTGCCTCCGCCGCCGGCGTGGTTGCCGTCGGTGCCGCAGTGGTGCTGGGGGAACTCCTCGCGGGAGTCCTGAGCCCTTCCCTGTCGCCGATGACGGCTGTGGGCGGCGCCGTCATCGACGCTGTCCCGCCGGGCGTCAAGGACTGGGCGGTGGAGTTGTTCGGCACAGCGGACAAGGCCGCCCTTCTGGTTGGCATGGGCCTGGTTATCGCGGCCCTCGCTGCGGTGGCGGGGAACCTTGAGGCCAGGCGGCGTTTCGCCGGCGTGGCGGTGGTGGGTGTCTTTGGGCTGGCGGGAGTGGCCGCGGTTTTGACGAGGGCGCAACTGACGCCCGCAGCACTTGCCTTGCCGGCAGCGACTGCCGTCCTGGCGGCCGTACTGCTGCGGTTCCTGGTCCGCGGGCTCGAGGCGGCAGCCTTGGCAGGAACGGAAGGCACCGCGCGCCGCCGGTTTCTGCGGAACCTTGGAGGTGGTGCGCTTGCCGCGGCGGCGGGCGGAGTCCTTGCTGTAGCCTGGCGCGGCGCCACGGCAGGAGTGAATGACGCCCGGGAGCGGCTGAGGCTGCCGGCAGCAGCATCGGCCGCCCCGCCCATACCTGCCGGTGCTGAAGCCGGAGTGGAGGGGATGCAGCCTTTGGTCACTCCCAACCGGGACTTCTACCGCATCGATACGGCGTTGTCCGTGCCGGCAGTCAATCCGGACACCTGGGTTATAAAAGTTAGCGGGATGGTTGAACGAGAAGTGGAGCTGGACTTCGCGTCGCTCTTGGCCAAGCCCCTCATCGAGCGCCATGTGACCATCGCCTGCGTCTCCAACCCGGTGGGCGGTGATCTGATCGGCAACGCCCGCTGGCTGGGCTGGCCGGTCCGGGAGCTTCTCGCCCAAGCCGGACCCCGCCTTGGAGCGGATATGGTGCTTTCCCGCAGCGCCGACGGCTGGACCGCCGGCACCCCGCTGGAGGTCCTGACGGACAGCCGTGACGCGCTGCTTGCCGTCGGCATGAACGGTGAGCCCCTGCCACTCGAGCACGGCTTTCCTGTCCGGCTGGTGGTGCCAGGGCTCTACGGATACGTCTCGGCCACCAAGTGGGTCACCGAACTCAAAGTCACCAGGTTTGCCGACGAAGCCGCCTACTGGACCCCGCGCGGCTGGTCCGAGCGAGGCCCCATCAAGACCTCGTCCAGGATCGACGTGCCCCGCGGTGGCCGGTCCGTGCCGGCTGGCACCGTCACTTTCGGCGGCGTCGCCTGGGCGCAGCACGCCGGCATTGGGAAAGTGGAACTCCGCGTCAACCGCGGCCCGTGGCGGGAAGCCAGGCTCGCACCGGGCATCTCCGTGGACACCTGGTACCAGTGGACGCTGGAGGTGGACCTGGTTCCGGGTCAGTACGAGGTGCAGGTGCGCGCCACGGATCTTCGCGGCGTAATCCAGGAAGAGGAGCAGCGGCCGGTGGCGCCCGACGGGGCTACCGGTTTCCACACGGTTAGAGTGGACGTGAAATCCTGACGGCCGCAACCGAAGGCACATCCATGACCAGCACGCACCCGCACGGCCCACAGAAGGTCCGGGCAAGGTCCACCGCCACCCATCTGGCAGCCGTCACGGAACTCCTTCGCCCCTTACGGGACTCCGCCCGGACTGAACTCCTCCCGCTGTCCAAGGCCCTCGGGCGCGGCCTCGTGGAGGACGTCACGGCGCCAATCAGCCTCCCGCCCTTCGCCAACTCGCAGATGGACGGATACGCCATCCGCTCCAGCGACGTGCCCGACGGCGGCACGGAACTTGGCGTCGCGGCTCCCGTTCCGGCGGGCGCCGGCGCCGCAACCCTGGAAGCCGGAACCGCGGCGCCCATCATGACAGGCGCGATGATCCCGGGAGGTGCCGACGCCGTCGTACCCATTGAACGGGCCAGCCCGGACCATTTCCTTCCATCGGGAGGCGCGGCGCGGGTAAAGCTGCCTGCCGCCGCCCCCGGCACTTATGTACGCGAGGTTGGAAGCGATATCGCGGCGGGGGAGCAGGCCCTGACCGCCGGCACCTTCCTCGGCCCTGCCCAGCTGGGGCTGCTGGCCGCCCTCGGTGTCCCCGAGGCCACCGTGTACCAGGCGCCCACCGTCCTGCTGGTCACCACCGGGGACGAGGTAGTGGAGCCGGGCCGGGACCTTCCGGCCGGCAAGATCTACGACTCCAACGGCACGCTCCTGGAAGCCGCCATGACCCAGGCGGGGCTGCGGGTCCTGCGCGCCGGCATCTCAACGGACAACCCCGAAGAGCTGCGCGCCCTGCTGCGGAGCCGGGGAGCCGGGGCGGACCTGATCGTCACCACCGGCGGGGTGAGCAAGGGCGCCTACGAGGTGGTCCGGCAGGCGATGGCGGACCAGCCGGTGGAATTCCTGCACGTGGCAATGCAGCCCGGCGGCCCGCAGGGAATCGGCACCTTCGAGGGCACTCCGTTCCTCGGCTTTCCCGGCAATCCCGTGAGCTGCCTGGTCTCCTTCGAAATGTTCCTCCGCCCGGCCCTCTCGGAGCTGCTCGGCGCACCGGCCGCCCGGCTGCCGGTCCGGGCACGCCTGGGCCATCCGCTCACGTCTCCCGAATACAAGCACCAGGTGCGGCGGGGAAGGCTTAGGGCGGACGGTACGGTCCAGCTCGAAGGCGGCGAAAGCTCGCACCTGATGCACGCCTTGGCCGGATCGAATGTACTGGTGCATGTTCCCGAAGGCGTAGCCGTCCTCAGCGCCGGGGATGAGGTGGAAGTATGGATGCTGTGAATGCAGAACAAACCCCCGGCGCCCTGACGCATCTTCGCCAGGACGGCAGTGCCCAGATGGTGGACGTCTCCACCAAGGCAGAAACCACCCGCGAGGCCACGGCCACCGCAACCGTCAACACCACGGCCGAGGTGATGGGCCTCCTCGGCTCCGGCGGGCTTCCCAAGGGTGATGCCCTGGCCGTCGCGAGGGTTGCCGGGATCATGGCCGCGAAAAAGACTCCCGAACTGGTTCCGCTGTGCCATCCGCTGCCTTTGTCCAAGGTCACGGTGGATTTTGAGCTGGCCGCGGAGTCCGTCATCATCGTGGCCACCGTGAAGACGCGCGGAGTCACCGGCGTGGAGATGGAGGCGCTCACCGCAGCATCGGTGGCCGCCCTGAGCGTGTACGACATGATTAAAGCGGTGGACAAGCACGCCGTTCTCACCGACATCAAGGTGCTGGCGAAGAGCGGCGGCAAGAGTGGAGACTGGGCCCTGTGACCATCCATGCCACGCATAGTGCTCCCGAACCGCACCGGCACGGCGAGGTCCAAGGCCGGAAAGCCGGGGTGGTCATCGCCTCCACCCGGGCGGCCGCCGGGATCTACGACGACGAAACCGGGCCCGTGATTTCCGACTGGCTGATTGAACACGGCTTTGACGTTTACCCCGCCATGGTGGTCCCCGACGGGGAGCCTGTGGGCGCCGCCATCCGCGCCCTCCTGACCCAACGTCCCGCCGTCGTCATCACCAGCGGCGGGACCGGCCTGAGCCCGGACGACCGCACCCCCGAAGTCACGCTTCCCCTGCTGGACCGCGAGATCCCCGGCATCATGGAAGCGATCAGGCGTGCCGGCTCCGCGAAGACGCCGCTGGCAGCCCTGAGCCGCGGGTATGCCGGTGCGGCCAAGAGTACGTTTATTGTTAATCTCCCCGGCTCACCAAAAGGGGTCATGGACGGACTGGCCGTCCTGGACCCGGTGATCGGACACCTCTGCGACCAACTGGAAGGCGGACATGGGCACTGAAGCATTCGAGGTGGTTTCCGCCGTCCTAAGCGCGGAACCAATCTCCGTAGACCAGGCGATCGCCGCCGTGGAGAGTGATACCGCGGGCGCCGTGGTGAGCTTCAGCGGCGTCGTGCGCAACCACGACGGCGGGAAGCAGGTCAACCGCCTCAGCTACAGTGCGCACCCCACGGCACACCAGGTGATGTCCGACGTCGTTGCGCGCCTTGTGGCGGAGCAAGACGCGGCGTCGGGAACAGCCGGGGACGCCGGCACTGGAGGCCCGGCGGCACAACCCGTCCGCATCTGGGCCGCCCACCGTATCGGCATGCTCGAAATCGGCGACCCCGCACTGGTCTGTGCGGTCTCTGCAGCCCACCGAGGCCAGGCCTTCGCCGTGTGCTCGGAGCTGGTGGACCGGATCAAGGAACAGGTGCCCATCTGGAAGGAACAGTTCTTCTCGGACGGAACGGTGGAGTGGGTCGGCGCCGGCGCCTGAACCCATCTCCGCTGGGCCCGTACATGGAAACTCACGGCACGCCGTGAGTTTCCATGTACGTCCTGCGAGGTAACGCACACCCTCCGGTTCCTTGCCCCGGCAGGCCCGCCGGTAGGGTTAAGGCATGACCCAACAACACTCCGATCCCAAGCTGGTGGCCGTGCTCGGCGCCAACGGACGCATGGGCGCCGAAGCCGTGAAAGCCGTTGAAGCCGCACCCGACATGAAGCTCGTCGCAGCATTGGGACGGGGCGATTCCCTGGACCAGGTCACCGCCGCCGGAGCGCAGTACCTGGTGGACCTGACAGTGCCGGAAAGCACCGAGGCAAACGTCCGGTTCGCCGTCGAACACGGGATCCACGCCGTCGTGGGCACCACGGGCTGGGACACCGGCCGCCTCTCCGCGCTGGAGGCGCTGCTGGCCGAACACCCGGAAACCGGTGTGCTCATCGCCCCCAACTTTGCCGTGGGCTCAGTCCTCGCCTCGGCGTTCGCCGCGAAGGCCTCAAAGTACTTCGAATCCGTGGAGATCATCGAACTGCACCACCCGGACAAGGTGGATGCGCCCTCCGGCACGGCCGTCCGCACCGCGCAGCTGATCGCCGCTGAACGCAGTGCCGCCGAGGTTCCGCCCAGCCCTGATGCCACTACCAGCGAACTGGCCGGCGCCAGGGGGTGCGAGGTGGACGGCGTGCGGGTGCACAGCGTGCGGCTGCGCGGGCTGGTGGCCCACCAGGAAGTCCTGCTGGGCGGTCCCGGTGAGCAGCTGACGTTCAGGCACGATTCCTACGACCGCGCTTCCTTCATGCCCGGCGTCCTCCTGGGCGTGCGGAATGTGGCAGCCCACCCCGGCCTCACCGTGGGCCTGGACGGCTACCTGGACCTGGGAATCTAGCCATGGGCGGGTTCCTGGCGGCACTCCGGAAGAACCGCACCAAGATTTGGGTGGGTGCGGTGACCCTGCTGCTGGTCTTCTACCTGGTGGTGTCCTTCCAGCGTTCCATCCTGCTCCTGACGGACAGAAACCTGGCGGCCCAGGCCATTGGCGCCGCGTACCTGGTTCTGCCCGTTATCGGCGCGTGGGCCCTGATCCGGGAACTGCTGTTCGGCGCCCGAACGGAACAGATGGCAAAGGTGCTGGAGGCCGAGGGCGGCCTGCCCGTGGACGAACTGCCCCGCACTCCCGGCGGGCGGATCGTCCGGGCGGCAGCCGATGCCGAGTTTGAAAAGTACCGGGCCGAGGCTGAAGCCGCACCTGATGACTGGCGCTCCTGGTTCCGGCTGAGCTGCGCCTACGACGCCGCCGGGGACCGCAAGCGTGCCAGGGCATCCATGCGCGACGCCGTCCGGCTGTTCCGCGGCAAGGTTCCGGCTTCGTAGCAGCTTGGGCAGCCGCGCGGGCGGCCCGGGGACGCTCAACTCAGCGGAGGGCCTTGAGCTCGCCCCGGCCTGCCTGGCTCGCCGCGTGGCCCACCCATTCCAGCGGACCGCGCCACTTCAACACCGCAAACACCATGCCCACGATGATGGCTGTTGCCGCGTGCGCAAAGTACATCCCGTCCTCCGTCCAGCCGGCAGGCAGCGGCTTGAGGTAGAACCCGGACACCACCCAGACGTGCACCGTGTACAGGGTCAGCGTCATGGCGCCTGCCCCGCGCAGCGGGAGCAGCAGGTCCAGGTCCACCCATTCGGCCAGCCGTCCCAGCAGCAGGCAGGCGCCGATGACGGCCGCTGCCACGGCTGAAGTGTGCAGCAGGTCCAAGGTAGTTGCCGAGTGCGGCGCAGCGGACGCCAGCCACCACCACGATCCTTCCTGCGGAATGCCCGTCAGGTTCACCTGGAGCACGCTGTCCAGCGGGTAGCCGGGCGAATTGAGGACCTGCTCAAGCGCGGCCCGCCCGCCCCAGCTTTCCATCGCCGTCACACCCAGGGCCTTGGCTGCCACGGCCACTGCCGACCCCAGCACCAGGAGCACCACCGGAACCACCGCCTTGTGGAGCATGAGGCGGCCGATCACCAGGCCCACCAGCAGGTAGGAAAGCCACTGGAACACCGGGTAATAGCCGGTGAAGAACAGGTCCGCGAGCAGCCGGCCGGGTGTGCCGAGGTCTTCCCATTTCGGGTTGTGGCCCAGCCTTAGCGGCGGTTCGGCGGCGAGCAGCCAGGGCCGCAGCAGGTAGGCGAGTACGGGGGACGCCAGGATCCAAGCCACGGCCCAGGCGCAGAGATGCTTCAGCCGCAGGCCCAGGAAGGGCAGGACACAAAGGAACAGCACGGCGTAATGGACCAGGATGATCGCCAGGCTTACTTCCACCACGCCCAGCGTGAGTCCGACGGCGGCAATCACCAGGGCGCGCAGGGCAACGCCCCGGCGCGCGGCTGAGAGTTCGCCGCCGTCCAGGGGCTTGTGCTTTCCAGTGGACAGGGCGAGCCCCACCCCCGCCAATACAGCGAACAACGCGGCGGCCCGGCCCGAAAACGTCAGGCCGATCCAGGTGGGCGTGAGGTCCGCATTCGACTCGAAGGTGGGCAGCAGGTGCGTGGCCATCATTCCCAGCAGTGCCAGGCCGCGGGCAGCGTCGATGCCGTAGAGCCGTGCGGGAACGGACGCGCCCCGGGTCTTCCGGGAGGCTTTGGCCGGGGTGCGGGAGCTCATGAGCCGATCGTCTCACACCTGCCTTTGAACAAGCTGTCAAGTGCCACGGTGCAACAACGTTTGCAGCGACCGCCGGCGGGAGTGGAAATGGCAGGGCCCGGCGGAACCTTGTATTCGAATATATGTTCGAATACGATGGGCGGCATGCACACCCCAATGCGCGGTATTCCAGGAGATGGACCAGAAGGCATCGAGTCCGGGAGTGCCGGTGTCCTCAAAGCCATGAGTCCGGGAGTGGTGGATTTCCTCTTCCGGCAGATGGTCGCCGGGCGGCTGGCCCAAGATGTCCAGTGGGAACAGGAAGGCATCAGCCTTTCCAGCCAGCCAGAGGGGGCCGAGCTGGCCCGCCGCCTCGCCGAGACTGACATTGAGGCACTGACGCCCCTGGAATTGTTCCATTACGTCAGGGCGGCCCAGCGGCTTGCCTCCTGGGCGGAGGGCCTCCGGCAGGCAGCTGTGGGACGCTACTGCGGTTCCCCGCGGGATTAAGCCCGGCCGGGGGTTCCCGGTGTCCCGGGAAGGGCAGCGGGTCCCGGCGCAGAATGCCTGCCGCCAGCCCGGCAGCTGGTTCCGCCGGGCGCCTAGGATGGGAAGGTGACCGAGCTGCCATCTGTCTCCACGGAACCTGCCGGGACCCTGACCGTGGCCACCGTCCAGTACGAGGCCGTGGAAGGCGTGGCGGAGAATGTGGGCCAGCATGTGCGCCTCATTGAAGACGCCGAAGCGCACGGTGCCCGGGTGGTCTTGTTCCCGGAGCTGTCGCTGACCGGCTACCGCCTGGACCTGCTGTCCCGGAACGAATCCTGGATCGCTCCCGAAGACGCCCGGCTTGGCCCCATCCGTGAAATCTGCAGGCGGACTGGAATCACGGCGGTGGTCGGCGGCCCCTGCCGGGAGGCGGGCGGTACGCCCCGCCTGGCCTCACTGGTGCTGCATCCGGACGGCAGTACAGAGAGTGCCTTCAAGTCCCATCTTCACGGCCAGGAAAAGGAGCTGTTCGTGCCGGGGGACGGCCCGCACGTCATGGTCCTCGACGGCTGGCGGCTTGCCCTCGCGTTGTGCTTTGACGCCGCTTTCCCGGAGCATGCCGGCGCTGCCGCTGCGGGGGGAGCGGACGCCTACTGCATTTCCGCGCTGTACACCCGGGGTGAAGAGCGCAGGCTCGACCTCCACCTCGGGGCACGCGCGATGGACCACCGGATGTTCACCCTGCTGGCCAACCTCGCCGGCAAAACCGCGCTGGGCGAGTCGTGCGGGCTAAGCGGAATCTGGAGCCCGGACGGGATGCCGTTGAAGCGTGCTTCAGGAAACCGGACCGAGGTGGTCGCCGGCCTCCTGCAGCGCAGCACCCTCCTGCGCCTCCGGCATGGTGAACGGGCATTCGGCGGCGGGCCGCACGACATTTGACGTGCATCACGCCCGTGGCATTGTCCTAACCAGCGGGGGACAGGGTAACGTTTTTTCCATGGCTGACTCTTCCGCGCACATCCCTGCCCTCGGTACCCTCCTGACCGCCATGGTCACGCCGTTCACCAAGGACGGCGCAGTGGACTACGAGCAGGCGGCTGCGCTGGCCACAAAGCTCGTGGACGACGGCTGCGACGGCCTGGTGGTCACTGGAACCACCGGCGAGACCTCCACCCTCACGGACGAAGAGAACCTCGGCATGTTCCGCGCCGTCAAGGAAGCCGTGGGCGGACGTGCGGCCATCATCGCCGGCACCGGCACCAATGACACAGCGCACTCGGTCCACCTTTCCCAGCAGGCTGCAGCCCTCGGCGTCGACGGACTCCTGCTGGTCACCCCGTACTACAACAAGCCCAGCCAGGCAGGCGTGCGCGCCCACTTCGAAACCATCGCCTCCGCCGTCGACGTCCCCGTCATGCTGTACGACATCCCCGGCCGCTCGTCCATCGCGATCGAGCCGGACACCATGATCCGCCTGGCGCAGCACCCCAACATCGTGGCCGTGAAGGACGCCAAGGCCGACCTCGTCGCCGCCACCCGCGTCATGGCCGAAACCGACCTCCTCTTCTACTCCGGCGACGACGGACTGACCCTGCCCTGGATGGCGCTGGGCGCCGTCGGCCTGGTGGGCGTCACCACGCACGTGGCAACCCGCCGGTTCCGCGAACTCATCGATGCCGTCAACGCCAACGACCTCGGCACCGCCCGGAAGATCAACTTCGAGCTCCAGCCGGTAGTCCGCGCCACCATGACCCGGGTCCAGGGTGCCGTTGCGGCCAAGCAGATTCTTAAATGGCAGGGAGTCCTGCCCAACTCGATTGTCCGTTTGCCCCTCGTGGAGCCGGACGAAGCCGAGATCGAAACCATCCGCGGGGATTTGGCGGAAGCGGGGCTGGTCTACTCCTGAAGGTGAAGACCGGCACCCTTCCCCTGGAAAGTAGTGCAATATGACCCAAACCGCCCTAACCGGCCTTGTCACCCCTCCCCGCCTGCCTGCCGGCACGCTGCGGATCGTTCCGCTCGGCGGCCTGGGGGAGATCGGCCGGAACATGGCCGTGTTCGAAATCGACGGCAAACTGCTGGTCGTGGACTGCGGCGTCCTCTTTCCGGAGGAGACCCAGCCTGGCGTGGACCTGATCCTGCCCGACTTCTCCTACATTGAGGACCGGCTGGACGATATTGTGGCCGTTGTCCTCACCCACGGCCACGAGGACCACATCGGCGCTGTCCCGTACCTGCTGAAGCGACGCAGCGACATTCCCCTGGTGGGCTCGCAGCTGACCCTCGCCCTGATCGAGGCCAAGCTCCAGGAACACCGTATCCGGCCTTACACCCTCACGGTGGAGGAAGGCCAGGTGGAGAAATTCGGGCCGTTCGAGTGCGAATTCGTCGCCGTCAACCACTCCATTCCCGATGCCCTGGCCGTGTTCATCCGCACCGCCGGAGGCACCGTCCTGCATACCGGCGACTTCAAGATGGACCAGCTCCCGCTGGACGGCCGCATCACTGACCTGCGGCATTTCGCCAAGCTCGGCGAAGAGGGCGTGGACCTGTTCATGTCCGACTCCACCAATGCGGACATCCCCGGCTTCACCACGGCGGAAAAGGAAATCGGCCCCACGCTGGAACGGCTCTTCGCCCAGGCCAGCAAGCGGATCATCGTGGCCTCCTTCTCCTCCCACGTCCACCGGGTCCAGCAGGTCCTGGATGCGGCGGCAAAGCACAACCGCAAGGTCGCCTTCGTCGGCAGGTCCATGGTGCGCAACATGGCCATCGCCGAGAAGCTCGGCTACCTGGACGTGCCGCCAGGCCTGATTGTTGACATCAAGAACATCGACAACCTGCCGGACAACCGCGTGGTGCTCATGTCCACCGGATCCCAGGGCGAGCCCATGGCTGCCCTGTCCCGGATGGCCAACGGCGACCACCGCGTGGTGGTTGGTGACGGCGACACCGTCATCCTGGCCTCCAGCCTGATTCCGGGGAACGAGAACGCCGTGTTCCGGATCATCAACGGCCTCCTCAAACTGGGCGCCGACGTGATCCACAAGGGCAACGCCAAAGTCCACGTTTCAGGGCATGCCGCGGCCGGTGAGCTGCTCTACTGCTACAACATCCTCGAGCCGCTGAACGCCATGCCCGTGCACGGCGAGACCCGGCACCTGCTGGCTAACGGCAAGATCGCCATCGAGTCCGGCGTCCCGGAAGCCAGCGTCATCCTCGCGGACAACGGCACCGTGGTGGACCTCAAGGACCACCGGGCGGACGTCGTGGGCCAGGTGGAAGTCGGCTTCGTGTACGTCGATGGTTCCAGCGTGGGCGAAATCACCGACGCCGACCTGAAGGATCGGCGGATCCTGGGCGACGAAGGCTTCATTTCCATCATCACCGTGATCCACCGCGCCACAGGCAAGGTGGTGTCCGGGCCGGAAATCCACGCCCGCGGCGTTGCCGAGGACGATTCCGTCTTTGACGACATCATTCCCAAGATCAACGCCGCGCTGGAGGAAGCCGTCCTCAACCACGCCGACCACACCACGCACCAGCTCCAGCAGGTGGTCCGGCGGGTGGTGGGCACGTGGGTCAACCGCAAGCTGCGCCGCAAGCCCATGATCATTCCGGTGGTGCTCGAGGCCTGATGGGCCCGGCCGGCAACCGCGCCACCTGACTTGCCCGTCCAACTCATTGCCCGCAGGGCCCGGTTCAAGGAACCGGGCCCTGCGGCGTCCCCGGCAGGCATGGGCAGCCCCGGCCCTGATATCCCCGGAAAACCGGCCATGCTCCGGTAGCGTGGCTACTATGGCCACACGTACTACCTCCGCGCGCAGCGGAACAGCCAGGGGCAGCTCCAGCAGTAAATCCGGCAGTTCCACGGGCCGCGGTTCCGGCTCGGCCGCATCCAAGTCCGGCCGGGGTGGAGGCTCCACCAGCACGGCCCGCACGCGGCAACTCCCCGCCGTCGAACACCACCAGCCATGGCTGCTGCGGGTGGTGGGGGGCGCGTGGCTGGGCGTGGGCCACCTG
>NZ_JBNHFD010000037.1:0-33525 GCF_059089865.1 Arthrobacter sp. Y3221157 | reverse complement strand
CACGGGTTCCGAGGCCGGCGCTAGTGCCGCCGCCGCAGGCACGGGCTCCGGAACCGGAAGCACGACGCCGGGCGGCACCACCGAGCCCACCGGCACGCCGACGGGGTCCGGGACCACCGAGCCGGCGGCGCCGGGCACAACAGTGCCGGCCGCGCCGGCCACCAGTAACCCGGTGCCGTCCGATTCAGGAGCATCCACGCCCCCGCCGGTAACGGAAGAACCAGAGCCTGCGGTGACGGTTAAACCCACGCATGCGACTGAGGAACCGTCCACGCCCGCAACTGAAGAGCCGCCTCCAGTGACGCAGGAGCCGGCACCGGTTACGGATGAACCGGTACAGACCACAACAGAAGCGCCGGCAGTGGAAACTGCCGCTCCGACGGAACCGGGGGCTTAGCATGTTGGGCGATCACAGCGGAGTTGAGGAACCGGCCTACCTTTCTGCGGAGCCGAACCACCAGGGACAGCCCGCCCCCGCCGCGGAACATATGGCCAGGCAGCTCAAGGGCGAGAACGCGGCCGTACGGGAGCTGCTGCTGGCGTTGTCCGTTGGCTTTACTCTTCCGGGACCGCTGCCGGCCGGCCTGCAGCGCAGGATCGACGGCGGCGAGGTGGACAGCCTGGATGTCCTGGTGCAACGCGCAGAGTCCGCAGGCCTGCTGACCACCGATGGCACGGTTGTGGGACCGGCACAGCATGCGTTGCTGACCGTTGCTCCCACCGCGAAAGTCCATGCGCTCCAGCGCGAACTGGTGTCCGCCTACGCCGCTGCCGGCCAGCCGCTGGGTGATGTTGCACGGGAATTGGCCCGTGGCGGCCTTGCCGATCCACGGGTGGCCCTGGAGCTGGAGCACGCCGCCAACAAGGCCTTGAACCACGATCCAGGGCTGGCCTACCAGCTGTACGGTGAAGCACTGCTGGCCGGTGCCGATGAGATTGCCACCGCCGCGCGGCGTGCCCAGGCCGCGGCGGGCGACGGTGACCTGGACACCGCCACGCGCATTATCGACACTCTCCTGGTTGAGGAGGACCCGCCGGACGTGCGCCGCGGTGCCGATGTCGCCGCCGCCGTCTGGGCCCAGCGCGGGATGCTGGCACGCGGCGCCGACATTTACAGCTGGCTGGGGGCCTCGCGGGTGGGGCAATCGGCGCCCCTCGCCGCTATCGCCCTGCTTGGCTGCGGCAACCGTGCCGGCGCCGAGGCGTTGTTCCGCGCGGATGCGCCGCCGGCCTCGCCCACGCTCCTGGCCACCACGCTCGCCCAAACCGGCAAGGGCCTCCTGGAGTCCCTTGCGGCTGATCCGCACCAGGGCCTTCCCCTCCTGATCCACGCCTCGGACATGCTCAATGCCGCGGGCACGGCGCTTCCCATGCCGGAGACACCCGCCGCGCTGGCCGCACTGGTGGCCATGCACAGCGGGGAGCCGCATTTGGCCGAAACCGTCTGCCGTTCCGCGGCTGCGGCGGGCCAGGGCGGCAACGGGGCCAAGCCCCGGCTCTTCCTGTTGCAGGCCTGGTCGGAGATGATGCAGGACAAACTCGAGGATGCCCGGCTCGCCATCAACGAGGCCTCCAAAACGAACCACTGGCCGCTGGTGCCGCGGGACGAATTCCTGTGCTCGGCACTTGAGGTTGGCCTCGCACGCCGCAACGGCGACGTTCCCGAACTACTCAAGGCCTGGGAACGGGCCCGCGAGGCGATGCTGCACACCGCCGTGGATCTTTACAGCCTCCTGCCGTGGGGCGAACTGATGATCGCTGCAGCCCGGCTCCGGGAAACCCGCCGGGTTGTGCACTATTTCGACGAGGCGAACCGGCTGCTCGGCCGCCTCGGTGATCCGCCTCTGTGGGCGGTACCGTTCCACTGGGCGGCAGTCCAGGCAGCCATGCTCAGCGAGAGCCCGTCGGACCTCGCACCCCATGCCGCAGCCCTTGCCCGCGCGGCGAACCACAGCCATCTCGCGGCGGTGCTCGCCACCGCCGGCAAGGCATGGGTTTCCGTCCTGGCCAACAGGTTCAGTCCCGCCGAGGTTGAAGCGGCAGCACGAAGCCTGGGCAGGGTGGGAATGCCCTGGGAGGGTGCCCGGCTGGCTGGCCACGCTGCCGCGAAGGCGGACGATCGCAAAGAGATGGTGCGTCTGTTGTCCTGTGCCCGCGACCTCCATCCGCAGGGCAGCTCCGCGGGCGGGGGAAGCTCCGGCTCGGTCGAATCCGGTACCGCCCCTGCGGAGACGGGCAACGGCATGCATCCCGACGGGACGGGGCTTAGCGAGCGGGAAAAGGAAGTGGCCCGGCTGGTGCTTGAGGGCAAGACCTACCGGGAGATCGGCGAAGCCATCTACATCTCGCCACGAACTGCCGAACACCACATTGCCCGCATGCGCCGGCGCCTGGGAGCGGAGAACCGGTCGGACCTGCTGGCCCGGCTGCGCGTTGCCCTGAACTCGGAGAATCCTCCTCTCGAGTGAACCCCTAATGCCCCTAACAGGGGGTGCGGCAGTTCCCCAGCAGTGGGACTGCTGGAAGGGGGAATCGGCCCGATGCCCGGTTCTGCACCCGGACCATACGTTTGATCCAAGCCCGGCAAGGAAGCTTGGCGGAATTCGACTCAGAGAAACCAGGGGACCATCAAATGACACTCGCTAACGACCTCGTACAGTTCCTGATGCACCTCTTCGGCGACCGCCAGGCCGCTCAGGACTTCCTGGATGATCCGGAGAAGGTCCTGGAAGACCATGGCCTGGGCCACGTTTGCTCGGCGGATGTTGACGCCGCAATGCCGGTTGTCCTGGACTACGCACCCATCACGGTCCACTCCCGGTTCGACCGCGACTACAACACCGGTGGCAACACCTCCTGGATTCGGGGTAACGACGGCGGCAACCACGGCGGTGGCGGCAACCATGGCGGCGGTGGCGGACACGGCGGTGGCGGCCACCACGGCGGCGGACATGGTGGCGGTGGCCACCACGGTGGCGACGACCACGCCCATGCTGTCCAGCAGCTGCACCACGTGGTGAACAACTACTCGTACACCTCAACGGTTGATGACCGCGACAACATCGTTGACCAGTCGGTCAACCAGAACATCTGGGCCGACGGCGACGTCAAGCAGTGGTTCGACAACGATTCCGTGATCGCCTCCGGCGACCGTGCCGTTGCTGCCGGCGATGACGCCTACGTGAAGGATTCCTACAACACGGACAACTCTACGGACAACTCCACGGACAACTCCGTTTGGGCCGGCCGTGACGCTAACATCGGCAACACGACCACCACCATTGACGACTCCTTCAACACCGACGTGGACGTGGACGCCGACATCGACGACTCGTTCAACGACAACTCGGACAACTCCGACAACTCCATTGAGGACTCGTTCAACGACAACTCGGACCATTCCGACAACTCCACGGACAACTCGGTTGACGTTGACATTGACGATTCCTTCAACGACGAGAGCGTCGAGATCGACGAGTCCTTCAACGAGGACAAGTCCACAAACACCGACATCGACGTTGACTTCGAGGATTCCTTCAACGACAACTCGACCACGGAGACCAACACCACCGTGGTCGACATCGAGGATTCGTTCCAGGACAACTCCACCGATGTTGACGTCGACGTCGAGGACTCGTTCCAGGACAACTCGCACACCACCGTCCTTGAGGACAACATCATTGTCGCCGACAACGAACTCAGCTACTCGGAGGAGACCACCAACACCACCGAGATCGACACGGACATTAAGGTCGAAGACGTGAATGTGGCAGGGGACGACGTAACGCTCTAGGAGGCAACGCTGTAGCAGATACACCAGAAGCGGCCCGGCAGGTGAACCCAGAACACCTGCCGGGCTCTTCCCAACCCATCCCACATTCCAGATCGGGGCTCGAGGAAAAGGACACGCTGTGGCAGAAGCAGGACCGGCAAAACCCCCTACCCCGGCGACGGCGGCGCAGCTCATCAAACTGGTGGAGCACGGCCTTCGACTGGTCGGCACCGGTGACCGGGCGGACCTTCGGAAGCGCTTGGACCAGACCCTGGGCAGGCTCAAGGACCCCAGCATCCGCGTCATCGTGGTGGGCGAGTTCAAGCAGGGAAAGAGCAAACTTATCAATGCCCTGGTCAACGCCCCCGCGTGTCCCGTGGATGATGATATTGCCACGTCGGTGCCCACCGTGGTCCGCTACGGCGACCCTGCATCGGCGTCCATCCTGGTTCCCAAAGCTGACAAGGACGGCGCCGACGAGGCCAGTGTGGAACGGCAGCCCATCCCGCTTGCCGACCTCCCGGCGTATGTTTCCGAGCATGGCAACCCGGGAAACAGTAAGAAGCTCGTGGCCGCGGAGGTCTGCCTGCCCCGGAAGATCCTGACCGGCGGGCTTACCGTCATTGACTCCCCGGGCGTGGGCGGGATGGGCTCTTCCCACACCCTGACCACCCTGACCGCGCTGCCCACCGCTGATGCCATGCTGCTGGTGTCCGATGCTTCACAGGAGTACACCGAACCTGAACTGCGTTTCCTCCGCCAGGCAATGCGGATCACCCCCAGCGTTGTGGGTGTCCTGTCCAAGACGGATCTTTATCCGGACTGGCGCCGGGTGGAAGAGATGGATCGTGCCCACCTGGGCAGGGTGGCTCCGGATATTCCATTGTTCCCCGTGTCCTCAGACCTGCGGCTGGAGGCTGCGCGCCTGCAGGACGGCGAGTTGAACGGCGAATCCGGCTTTCCGGTCCTGATTACGCACCTTCGGAATGAGATCGTCGGAAAGGCCCAGCGCCTGCAGCGCCGTTCCGTCAGCCAAGACCTGCTCTCCGTTACCGAAAACCTTCGGCTTTCACTGCAGTCAGAGCTTGAAGCACTCGAAAATCCCGAGGGCACGCCCGGGATGATCGCTGAACTGGAACTGGCCAGGACGGAGGCGGACGAACTCCGCAAACGCTCGGCGCGGTGGCAGATCACCCTCAACGACGGGATCAGCGACCTCATTGCGGACATGGAATACGACCTAAGGGACCGCCTGCGCCGCATCCAGCGGGAAGCTGAGACTGCCATCGACCAGGGGGACCCCGGACCAACCTGGAACGAGTTTTCCAAGTGGCTGGAGGAATGCGCCGCTGCCGCCATCTCGGACACCTTTGTGTGGACCAGCGAGCGGGCGCAGTGGCTGGCGGCCCAGGTTGCCGAGCACTTCGCCGCCGAGGAAGTGTCACTGCCGGTCATGCGAGTGTCCGATTCCGGTGACGCGCTGGATCCCGTGGACGCGATGCCGGACATGGACGACGGCCGCATCAACCCGATGCAAAAAGTGCTGATCGGCATGCGCGGCTCCTATGGCGGAGTGCTGATGTTCGGCCTTTTGACCGGCATCTTCGGCATGGCCCTGATCAATCCGCTCTCCGTTGGTGCCGGCCTGCTGCTGGGCCGCAAAGCGTACCGGGAGGACAAGGAGGCGCGGCTCAAGCGACGGCAGGGCGAAGCGAAGGCGCTGGTCAGGCGGCAAATCGACGACGTGACGTTCCAGGTGGGCAAGCAGCTCAAGGACCGGCTTCGGCTGGTCCAGCGGTCCATCCGCGACCATTTCACCGAGATCGCGGAAGAACACCACCGCTCCTTGACCGATTCCGTGAGCGCAGCGCAGAAGGCTGCCACCACCTATGCACTGGAGAAGGACGTCCGGATCAAGGACATCAGGGCCGAGCTCAAGAAAGTCGATGCCCTCCACCGGGCGGCAGAGGCGGTAGCTGCCGAGGTGGCCGGCGCACAGAAGCTCACGTCTGTGGGCGCGGGATGACCGGTTCAACCATTGACGGTGCCGCCGGCCTGGTCCAGGAGGCCCTGAAAGTCTACGGCGATGACCCGGTGGCGGCCGGGGCGCTGCGCAATTACGCCCGCAGGCTGGCCGAGCCCCTGCGGATAGCCATCGCCGGGATGGTGAAGGCGGGCAAGTCCACTCTGCTGAATGCCATTATCGGCGAGGAAATCGCGCCCACGGACACGGGCGAGTGCACCAGGATCGTCACGTGGTACCGGTACGGGCACACCCCCCGCATCACCCTCCACCCCCGGGACGGGGAACCCCGCATCCTGCCGGTCAAGCGGGTGGACGGCCGCCTGGTGTTCGTCCTGGGTGCAGTGCAGGCGGAGGACGTGGAGCGGCTGGACGTGGAGTGGCCGTCGCCCACGCTGCGGACCATGACCCTGATCGATACGCCGGGCATCGCCTCCCTTTCCGAGGACGTGTCTGCCCGGTCCACGAGCTTCCTGACGCCCGGGGACACGCCGTCGGAAGCGGACGCGATCATTTACCTGATGCGCCACATGCACGCTTCCGACCTCCGGTTCCTCGAATCCTTCCGGGACACCGAGGCAGGCCGCTCCGGCACCGTCAATGCGCTCGCGGTCCTGTCCCGCGCGGACGAGGTAGGCGCAGGGCGCATCGATTCGCTGCTCTCGGCCGGGGAAATCGCCGAGCGGTACCGGCGGGACCACAACCTGCGGAAGCTGGCCCTGGGCGTGGTCCCCGTGGCCGGCCTTCTTGCCCAGAGCGCCCGCACCATGCGCCAGCAGGACTTTGCCGCCCTGCAGCTGTTGGCAGGCCTGGAGCGTGCCGACCGCGAAAAGATGTTGCTCTCTGCCGACCGGTTCGTCCGGTCCGCCGGACCGGACGGCCTGACGGCGGAGGCCCGGGTTTCCCTGTTGTCCAGATATGGGTTGTTCGGTATCCGGCTGGCCGTCGTCCTGCTCCGGAACGGGTTCGACGAACCCACGCCGCTGGCTCACGAACTCGCCCGCCGCAGCGGCCTGGATCCGCTGCTGGAGCTGCTCCACCGCCAGTTCCAGGCGCGCGCCGAGGCATTGAAGGCCCGGACCGCCCTGGTGGGGGTGGAATCCCTGCTGCGCACCTCCCCCCGCCCGGATACCGGGCAGCTGGCCGCCGCGCTGGAACGGTTGCAGGCCAATGCCCACGAGTTCCGGGAACTGCGGCTGCTTGCCACGCTGCGGACTTCAGGCGTGCCCCTCCGCCCGGAACTGGCAGCGGAGGCAGAAGGCCTGATCGGGGGCTGGGGCGCTGCGCCGCACGTCCGGCTGGGGTTGGGCGAGGACGCAAGCCCTGACGACGTGGCGGACGAGGCCCGCCGGTTCCTGCTCCGGTGGCGCTCGGTGGCCGAGAACCCGCTGACTGACCGCGCCGCGCTGGACGCCTGCAGGGTTGTTATCCGCAGTTGTGAGGGAGTGCTGGCGGAAGCATCCACCCGGCAGCGCCAGCCGCTTCGGCACTCCGCCTGAACGGCCGGCGGTCAGCCGGCGGGCTGGCTCGTCTTGAGCCAGGCGTTCGCTGAGGGCAGGAAGAACAACACCAGCCCGGCCAGGGCCAGGAGCAGTTCGGCGCCCCAGAGCAGCAGGACGTAGCTGGCGTCGTCACCCTCGGGGACGAGGAATGCGATGGCCACGATCATCACCAGCGCGTGGCCGGCGAGCAGCGGGATGAGGGCCCACCTGGCCCAGCCCTGCCGGCCCAGCACCACGCCCAGCATCGCTGCCTCAAGGAGGATCGCCAGCAGCAAGGCTCCTCCGCTTCCCCAAAAAACGATCCCGGTGGCAGTGGTCACTGCCTCTGCGTCACCGCCCGGCGCCATCTGCTCCACCACTCCGCGCAGCCGTTCCAGGTGCCCGTCGCGGGTGAGGAAGGAGCCCACCAGGACGGCCAGGCCCGCCAGGAAGCTGGCTAGCCACAGGGTGCGGCCATGGCTGATGGGGCCCGGGGCGGGCGGGATGACGGCGATGGGGGCAGGTGCGGAATAGGACAGCCCCGGCCGCGGCGGCGGGGCGTGCTGGGTGGGAGGCGGTGCCGGGGGCTGGCCGGCGGACGAATCGGATGGTGCAGTGGCTTGCCCCTCTGCCGGATAGTCGGTCCCGGATGTATTGGTCCGTAGACGTTCTTCTCCGTCAGGTTGGTGAGCCATAGGTCCTACTTCCGTCCGTCGGTATCGCGTTCGTCGGTTTCGTGTTTGTCCTTGCCGCCGTCGTCCTTCGCCTTGGCATCCAGTTCGTCCTTGAGCTTCTTCAGGCGGGCAGCTTCGGCCTCGTTGCGGCGGCGGAGTTCAAGGTTGCGGAGGAAATCGGGGTCGTCGTCCGGAGCGGTGGGGTGGCGGTAGTTCTGCTGCTGCGGGGCAGACCCGCGCGGCCGCCCGATGAGCAGCCAGAGGATGGCGCCCAGGACGGGAAGGACGATCATCACCACGATCCACGCGGGTTTGGAAATTCCACGCGTGAGCCGGCCGTCCGTGCGGATCACGTCCACGAGGCCATACACGAAGATGACGAGGACTGCCACGGCCAAAGCCACACGGAGGAGCATGCCATCAAGTCTATCGCCCGCAGGGCCGCGGGAGCCCGGGCAGGAGACGGCTAAACTTGAATGTGGCCTTTTTGAAATATTCCCTGATCCGACTTGCCCTCTTCGCACCGCTGTTCGTGCTGTTCACGCTCCTGCAGCTGGGCGCCCTGATGTCCGTGATCTGTGCCGCCCTGATCGCCTTCGCCATCAGCTACCTCTTCTTCCAAAAGCAGCGGGACGAGGCTGCCGCAGCCCTGCACCGGCGGTTCTCCGGCAAGGCCAAGCCGCTCCGTTCGGCCAATGAGGTCCAGGACGCCAACGCAGAGGACGCGCTCCTGGACGCTAACCCGGACATCGCCATCAGCAATGACGCGAAGGACCACAAGCCGCGCAGCTAGGGCCTAGAACCCGTGGCTGAGCACCAGGCCCAGTGAGAACAGCAGGCTGTACCCGAGGTTGATGAGGCCGGTCTGCTTCAGCACCGGGATAAGGCTCTTGCGCTTGCGGCCGTTGATCATCAGCCAGGACGGCATCAGGCAGGCCGGTATCAGCAGTAGCACAATCAGCATCCACGGCCGTCCCGGAGCCAGGATGACCACCAGCAGGATGGCCACGGCCAGCATCAGCACGTAGCTTTCCCGGGCATGCTTGTCGCCCAGCCGCACGGCCAGGGTCTTCTTGCCCACCTGCATGTCCGTGGGGATGTCCCGCACGTTGTTGGCCATCAGCAGGGCGGTGGCAATGAGCCCGGTGCCGATGGCGCCGATGATTGCTGGCAGGTTGATCTGCCCTGCCTGGGTGTAGGTGGTGCCGAGCGTGGCCACCAGGCCGAAGAACACGAACACGAAGACGTCGCCCAGGCCCATGTAGCCGTAGGGGTTCTTGCCGCCCGTGTAGCCCCAGGCAGCCATGACACAGCCCAGGCCCACCAGGATCAGCCACCAGCTCTGGGTAATGACCACCAGCACCAGCCCGAACACCATCGCCGCAGCAAAGGTGCCGAACGCGGCACGCTTCACGTGCTCCGGCTTGGCCACGCCGGAGCCGACCAGGCGCAGCGGGCCCACCCGGTCATCGTCCGTCCCGCGGATGCCGTCGGAGTAGTCGTTGGCGAAGTTCACGCCCACCTGCAGCAGCAGGGCCACCAGCGCAGCGAGGATGGCGTTGAACAGGAGGAACGAATCCATCTCGTAGGCGGCGGCGGAGCCGATGAGTACCGGCGCTATCGCGGCGGGCAGGGTTCGCAGTCGCGCGCCTTGGATCCATTGTGCGGCTGTGGCCACGTTTAGTACCTCGTATTGAATCGGGAGTCCGGCGGGGCGGAAAGCACGCACCCGCCGCTTTGGTGCAGGTCCACTCTACTTTCCCTGGTGCAGGGCGCTGAGTTCGGCGGTCATGGCAACCCGGTCGGGTTTGCCGTTGGGCAGCATCAGCAGGGCGGAGGCGGCCAGCACGGTTTTGGGCGCCAGCACCCCCAGCCTGCGGCGCCATTCCTGTTCAAGCGCGACGGCGTGTGCGCCCGGTGCGGCGGGTTCGTCCGCGAGGGCAACATACGCGGCCACGGCCTGGCCCCACTCCGCGGAGGGGACGCCGGCCACGAACGCGGCCGTGACGCCGTCGGACTTTTCCAGTTCCTCCTGCACGTGCAGAGCGGAGACTTTCACGCCGCCGGTGATGATCACGTCGTCCATCCTGCCCAGCACGGTGAGCCGGCCGTCGTCGTCAATGCTGCCGAGGTCGTTGGTGCGGTACCAGCGCACGCCGTCCTCCTCGAAGAAGGTGCCGGACTCCTGGTCCGGCGCCTCCAGGTAGCCGGCGGCGATGGTGTCGCCGCCCAGCAGGATGCGGCCGTCCCCGTCCACCCGGACCGAGACGCCTTCGAGGGGGTAGCCGTTGTAGATGCAGCCGCCGGAGGATTCGGCGGACCCGTAGGTGGTGACAACGCGTACGCCGGCGTCCCGGGCAGCGTCCAGCAGGGACTCAGGCGCCGGGCCCCCGCCCAGGAGGACGGCGTTGAACCGGCGGAGCACCGCCAGGGTTTCAGGTGACGGGTCATCAAGGAGCCGCTGCAGCTGGGTGGGGACCAGCGAGGTAAAGCGGATCTTGTCCGTCAGCTCCAGTGCCGCGGCTGTGAATGCCTCCGGCGTGAACCCGCCGGACATGTCCATCACCCACGGGCGCGTGCCGGCGAACAGCGAACGCACCAGCACCTGGATGCCTGCCACGTACTGCACCGGGAGGGCCAGCAGCCACTGCCCTTCACCCTTCAGCGCCAGCGCCGTGGCCATGGAGGACGCGGCGAGCGATTCCACGGTGAGGACCGTCGCCTTGGGCGTTCCGGTGGATCCGGAGGTGCGGACCACGGCCACCGCATCGTCGCAACCGGGCGTTTCAACGTGGCCCACCACCAGGGAGCCGTCCCCGGCGATGGAAAGTTCGACGGCGGGGCCCTCGCCATGGAGGGCGGCTGCAAGGGCCTTCAGGGCCGGTTCGATGTTGAGGGGACCGCTGCTCATTGCCGCGCCTGCCTTAGAAGTAGTGCGGGAAGGAGGACCAGTCGGGGTCGCGTTTTTGCAGGAAGGCTTCCTTGCCCTCCACCGCCTCGTCCGTCATGTATGCCAGCCGGGTGGCTTCACCGGCGAACACCTGCTGGCCGGCCAGGCCGTCGTCGGCAAGGTTGAAGGCGAACTTCAGCATCCGGATGGCCTGCGGCGACTGGCGGGCGATGTCAGCCGCGTACTCCAGGGCCACCTCCTCGAGGCGTTCATGGTCCACGGCCTCGTTCACGGCGCCCATCCGGACCATGTCCTCAGCGGAATATTCGCGGGCCAGGAAGAAGATCTCCCGGGCGGCCTTCTGCCCGATCTGGCGGGCCAGGAGCGCCGAGCCGTAACCGGCGTCGAAGCTTCCCACGGTGGCATCGGTCTGCTTGAACTTGCCGTGCTGGCGGGACGCGATGGTCAGATCCGCCACCACGTGCAGCGAGTGTCCGCCGCCTGCCGCCCAGCCGTTGACGACGGCGATGACCACCTTGGGCATGGTCCGCATCAGCCGCTGGACTTCCAGGATGTGGAGCCGGCCGGCCCTGGCGGGGTCGATGGTTTCGTGGGTCTCGCCGTCGGCGTATTTATAGCCGTCCCGGCCGCGGATCCGCTGGTCACCGCCGGAGCAGAACGAGTGGCCGCCGTCCTTTGGGGAGGGGCCATTGCCGGTAAGCAGGACGGTGGCCACGTCCGGCGTCATCCGCGCGTGGTCCATGGCGCGGTACAGCTCATCCACGGTGCCCGGCCGGAATGCGTTGCGGACTTCGGGCCGGTTGAAGGCGATCCGGACCGTCGGCAGGTCGCGTACCCAGCCGCCGTCGGAATCCCGCTCCACCTGGCGGTGGTAGGTCATGTCCTGGAAGTCTTCAAAGCCGGACACCACGCGCCAGCGGGTGGGATCGAAGACGTCGGACACCGGGGCGGGGATCTGGTTGCTCACCGTCCAAGTGTAGTAATCAGGCCCAGTTGATGCAGAACCCGGTTGCCCACCAGGGTGCCAGAAGCGCGGTCCTGACGGTCCGTACCGGCGCCTAGGCCGGAACGCCCTGCTGGAGCTGTTCGTACAGCGCCGGGGGGATGGCGTAGAGAAAGACGACGGCCAGCAGGTTCTTGGCGGCATGGACGAAATAGGAAAACATCAGGTTTTTCCCGGTCCAGACGTAGACGAACACCAAGGTGGCGCCCATGGCCAGGTATGGGAGCAGCACCGCCAGTGTGATGGTCCCCTGACTCATCATGTGCATGACCGCGAACAGGGACACGGACAGCGCGCAGCAGATCCAGATGTTGACACGGCGGCTGAGCTTGCCGATCAGCAGGTGGCGGAAGATGTACTCCTCGACAAAGGGCCCTACCAGCACCAACAGTGGAACCATGAGCCAGGCAGGAACCTGCTGGATCAGCGACTGCACACCCGCTTGGTTTGCTGACGTCTGTACTTCGCCACCAACAGTCACTACCAGCGCAGTGAAGACCGTCATGGCGACCACTGCCGCTGGAATCATTAGCAGGGTGAACCATGGCCGGGTGGCAAGGACCCGGAGGTCCCTGCTTGCAACCCGGCGGGCAGCCACAACCGCTACGATCCCCACCGAACCAAACCACAACAGGTTTGCCGCGTAGGAGACGGCCGCCGGGGAGGGGGCAACTTGGCTCAGGAAGGGGGCCAGAAGGCCACCCCCGAATGCAAAGAATCCGGCGATCGCCACGAAAAGTCCTACTGCGGTGAAGTCCAGGGGAGTAAACCGGTACAACTGCGGCTGCGGAGCAGGTGGGATGCGGTGGGCGGTTGCCATGGTTTCAGCCTATCCCGGGGAAGGGCAGGGTGCGTTGCCCGCGGAAACCTGCTTCGCGTAAAATGTTCGGTATGCCTAAATTTACGTTTCGGTGCGCCAAAGTAGCCGCCCGGACCAGTGCAGCGCAGCGGCTGCGCCTCCGCGCCGCGGCCGTTGCCGCCGTCGTGCTTTCCCTCCTGCTCACGGCCTGCGGAGGCGGGGCCGCGGGCAACGGCGACGACGGCAAGAAGGTGGTCCTGACCACCTTTACTGTGCTGGCGGACGTCGCCCGGAACGTTGCGGGGGACAAGCTAACGGTGGAGTCCATCACCAAGGCGGGCGCCGAGATCCACGGCTACGAGCCGACGCCTGGGGACATCCGGAAAGCGTCCAAAGCCGACCTTATCCTGGACAACGGGCTGAACCTGGAAGCGTGGTTCGCCCAGTTCGTGGAGGGGCTGGACGTGCCGCACGCCGTGGTCAGTGAGGGCGTGGAACCCATGAACATCAGCGAGGACGCCTACCAGGGCAAGCCGAACCCGCACGCCTGGATGTCGCCGCTGAACGTACAAACCTACGTGGACAACATGGTGAAGGCCTTCTCGGAGCTGGACCCGGACAACGCCGAGGCCTTCAAAACCAACGGGGACGCCTACAAGGCTGAGCTCCAGGCCGTGCAGGACCAGATGACCACCCGCCTGGCCGGAGTGCCGGAGGCGCAGCGCGCCCTGGTCACCTGCGAGGGCGCATTCTCCTACCTGGCCCGCGATGCCGGGCTGAAAGAGCTCTACATCTGGGCCGTGAACGCCGAGCAGCAGGCCACCCCGCAGCAGATCACCCGGGCCATCGAGTACGTCAAGGCCAACAACGTTCCCGCAGTGTTCTGCGAGTCAACCGTCTCGGACGCCCCCATGCAGCAGGTGGTGGGTGCCACCGGCGCCAAGTTCGGCGGCACCCTCTACGTGGACTCGCTCTCCGAAGCGGACGGCCCCGTGCCCACCTACCTGGACCTCATCAGGCACGACGCCGACGTCATCACCAAAGCCCTCACCGGGGCCGGGTCATGAGCACCCCCGCCATCCTCGTTGACAACGTCACCGTCCACTACGGCGAGGTCCTGGCGCTGGATGCCGCCTCCCTGACCCTGGATCCCGCCCGGATCTGCGGTCTGGTGGGCATGAACGGCTCCGGCAAGTCCACGCTGTTCAAAGTGATCATGGGCATGATCAAGCCCGACGCCGGCACGGTCCGGATCAACGGGAAGTCACCCGGCCGGGCCCGCAGGGAAGGCGGGATCGGATATGTGCCGCAGAGCGAGGAGGTGGACTGGCAGTTCCCGCTGTCCGTCCGTGACGTGGTGATGATGGGCCGCTACGGGCACCAGGGCTTCACCCGCCGCGCGTCCAAAGCCGACCGCGCCGCCGTCGACGAGGCACTGGACCGGGTGGAACTGGGCGGCTACGCCGGGCGCCAGATCGGCCAGCTGTCCGGCGGCCAAAAGAAACGCGCGTTCGTGGCGCGGGGGATCGCGCAGGGGGCCACCACCATGCTCCTGGACGAACCTTTTGCCGGCGTGGACAAGCGCTCCGAGGCCACCATCACCCGGCTGCTCCGCGAGCTCGCCTCCGACGGCTGCACCATCCTGGTGTCCACCCACGACCTGCACGCCCTGCCCCAACTGTGCGATGAGGCCGTGCTGCTGATGCACCGGGTGCTCATGCACGGGCCGCCGGAGCAGGTGCTGCAGCCGGAGAACCTGGCGATGGCCTTCGGCCTGGACGTGCTGAACCGCGATCTGCCGGACCAGGACATGCATGCCCGGAAGGAGCGGACCGCCTGATGGAACTGCTCCTCGAACCCCTGTCCTACGACTTCATGGTCCGGGCCATCATCACCACCGCGCTCGCCGCCGTCGTCTGTGCCGTGCTCAGCTGCTGGCTGGTCCTGATCGGATGGTCCCTCATGGGCGACGCCGTCTCGCACGCGGTGCTTCCCGGCGTCGTGCTTGCCTACATCGTGGGCGCCCCGTTTGCGCTGGGTGCGCTGGTGTTCGCGCTGGTGGCGGTCACCCTGATCGGGGTGGTCCGCAACACCAGCCGGGTGAAGGAAGACGCCGCAATCGGGATCGTGTTCTCCTCGCTGTTCGCGCTGGGCCTGGTACTGATCTCCGTCACGCCCAGCCAGACCGACCTCAACCACATCATCTTCGGCAACCTCCTCGGCGTCAGCGTCCCGGACCTGATCCAGGTGCTGGTGCTCGGCGTGGTGGCCTTCGTCATCCTCATCCTCAAGCGCCGGGACCTCACCCTCTACGCCTTCGACCCCACCCATGCGCATGCCATCGGGCTTTCGCCCCGCCGGCTCGGCGCGCTCCTGCTCGGGCTGCTCGCCCTGACGTCCGTGGTGGCGCTGCAGACCGTGGGCGTGGTGCTGGTGGTGGCCATGCTCATCATCCCCGGGGCCACCGCCTACCTGTTGACGGACCGGTTCTCCAGGATGCTGGTCATTGCGCCCACCATCTCCGCGCTCTGCTCCGTGGCGGGCATCTACATCAGCTACTACCTGGACACCGCGTCCGGGGCCATGGTGGTGCTGACCCAGGGCGTGGTGTTCGGCGCCGTCTACCTCTTCAGCCCGCGGCAGGGCCTGATCGGGACGCGGCTGGCAAAGGCCCGGCGACGCAAGGCGGCCGCACTGGCGGCGTGATTCCCGCGTCCGTTTCGACGGCACCGGGTGGCGTGTGATGGTCACAATCGGGCGCTCCGGCAGTGGTTCGACCGGTGCCACCGTGCTACCCCCGCCGTTTCGACGGTTCCGTGCGCGCCGTCTCGGCTGTCTGCCCGGGCCCGGGTGCAGAGCTTCCGGGTGGGCCTGGACCGGCAGCAGAATCTGCTCCCGGAGAGGGGGCCGCTGTAGCCCACGTCACGCAGCGCCCCTGGTGTCTTGTAGGATGGACAGGCCGCGCGAAGCTTCGGCATTACAAGAGTTTTGGCTTATAAACGGTGGCTGCAGGTGCAGAACGCCGAATTTGTGAGCTAGATTACTTCGTATTCCGGATGCGGCCAACCCCCAACCCACAAGGAACAGTTGTGCCTCAAAGTACCCCCACAGATCTCCAGAACAGCACGGCACCATCCACCGCCGTCGATCCCTCCCTCAGCGCCGAGGGCTACAGCAAGACGCTGGGCAGGCGCCACGTCACCATGATCGCCATGGGCGGCGCCATCGGCGTCGGCCTGTTCATGGGCGCAGGTGGCCGCCTCGCCTCCACCGGCCCGGCCCTGATCTTCTCGTACGCCATTGCCGGCGTCATCGCCTACCTGCTGATGCGGGCCCTGGGTGAGCTCATCATGTACCGCCAGACCTCAGGCTCGTTCGTCAGCTATGCCGGCGAGATGTTCGGCAAGAAGGGCGCGTTCCTGTCCGGCTGGATGTATTTCATCAACTGGGGCATGACCGGCATCGCCGAGCTCATCGCCATCGGCCTGTACTTCCAGTTCTTCTTCCCCAACGTCCCAGTGGAGGCCTCCGCCATTGCGGCACTGGCGCTCCTGGTGGCAGTGAACCTGCTCAGCGTCAAGGCGTTCGGCGAATTCGAGTTCTGGGCCTCCTGCCTCAAGGTGGGCGCCATCCTCATCTTCCTGGTGGTCGGTACCTTCATGGTGGTCACCAACGCCCAGGTGGGCGACGGCAACGCCTCCGTGGCAAACCTCTTCGCTGCCGAAGGCGGAATGTTCCCCAAGGGCGCACTGGTAATGGTCCTGGTCCTCAACGCCGTGATCTTCGCCTACAACGGCATTGAGCTCGTGGGCATCACCGCCGGCGAGATGCAGAACCCGGAACGCGAAGTGCCCAAGGCAATCCGCGCCGTCGTATTCCGCATCGTGGTGTTCTACGTCGGTTCCGTTACCCTGCTGGCAATGCTGCTGCCCTCCGACCAGTACGTGGCCGGCACCTCGCCGTTCGTCACCGTCTTCGGCCAGATGGGCCTGGCCTGGGTAGGTGACGTGATGAACATGATCGTCATCACCGCAGCCCTTTCCTCCTGCAACTCCGGCCTGTACTCGATCGGCCGCGTCTTCCGCACCATGGCCAACAATGGCCACGCCCCGCAGTGGCTCACCCGGATGTCAAAGCGGCACGTCCCGTACGCAGCCATCCTGGCCATCGCGGCGTTCTACCTGGTGGGCATCCTGTTGAACATCTGGCTGGGCGGCTCGCACGCGTTCGACCTGGCCCTGAACACCGCCTCGATCGGCGTGATCTTCACCTGGGGCGCCATCTTCGCCAGCCAGATCGTGCTCCGCCACCGCAAGGGCGTAACCTCCAGCCTGCCGATGCCCGGATCGCCGTGGACAAGCTGGGCCGGCCTGCTCGGCCTGCTGGCCATCACCGTGCTGATCGGCTTCGACACCATGACCAGCAAGACCGGAGAGGTGTTCTACCTGGGCCTGTGGACCCTGGCCACCATCCCGTTCTTCGCGGTGCTCCTCTGGCTCGGCTGGCAGAAGGTCAAGAACAACGAGCCCAAGAACGCGCTCTACAGCTAAACATTCCTTAGCAACAAACGACGGCGGGACGCCCCTGGGGGGCGGGCCCGCCGTCGGCGTTTTCCGGCTGGGTGCGGGAAATGGTGGTGCGGAGCGCCGGGCGGGGGCAGACTGTGGCTTGTGGGAGAACCCTGGGTGCTGCATGTTGACCTCGACCAGTTCATCGCCGCCGTGGAGGTGCTCCGCCGGCCGGAGCTGGCGGGCAAGCCGTTGATTGTGGGCGGCCGAGGTGATCCCACTGAGCGGGCGGTGGTGTCCACGGCGTCCTACGAGGCAAGGGCGTACGGCGTGGGCTCCGGAATGCCGCTGCGCATTGCCGCCCGGAAAGTACCCGACGCCGTCATCCTGCCCGTGGACCAGGACGCCTACCTTGAAGCGTCCGGGAAAGTCATGGCGGTGCTGCGTGCCCAGCCGGACGCCACTGTCCAGGTGCTGGGGTGGGATGAAGCGTTTGTGGGCGTGCGGACGGAGGACCCGGACAACTACGCCCGGCAGCTGCAGCAGCAGGTCCTGGCCGAGACCCGGCTGCACTGCAGCGTGGGCATCGGTGACACGCTGGTCCGCGCCAAGGTGGCCACGGCTTTTGGCAAGCCCGCCGGGATCTTCCGTCTCACCGAGGGCAACTGGCTTGACGTCATGGGCGGCCGGCCCACCATCGACTTATGGGGTGTGGGAACCAAGGTCTCGCGCCGCCTGGCCAAGCTCGGGATCGAAACGGTCGCCCAGCTGGCGGCATCCAACCCTGATGACCTGGTCCCCGAGTTCGGCCCGAAGATGGGACCCTGGTACGCCCAGCTGGGCCGCGGCGACGGCGCCCGGGAAGTCGACGACACGCCCTGGGTGGCACGGGGGCACAGCCGGGAAACCACCTTCCAGCAGGACCTGACCGGGCCCGCGCAGGTTGATGC
The DNA here is from genome assembly GCF_059089865.1 of Arthrobacter sp. Y3221157. Classification (NCBI taxonomy): domain Bacteria; kingdom Bacillati; phylum Actinomycetota; class Actinomycetes; order Micrococcales; family Micrococcaceae; genus Arthrobacter; species Arthrobacter sp. Y3221157. The sequence continues at coordinate 15,404 of NZ_JBNHFD010000037.1, read as the reverse complement.
CGCCGTCCGTGAACTGGCCCGCCACGTCCTCGAGGACGTGGCGGGCGAGGGGCGGCCGGTGGTCGGTCTGACCCTGAAGGTCCGCTACGCCCCGTTCATCACCAAAACTTATGCCCGGAAGATCCCGGAGACATCCGATCCCGCGGAAGTGCTGGGCAGAGCGCTGGACCTGGTGGCGAAGATCGAGCCGGACCGCCCCATCCGGCTGCTGGGGCTGCGGGCTGAGATGACCATGCCCGGGGACTCCCGGCAGGGGCACACCCCCACCCGCAGCGGCTGGTGACAGGCAACCTCCGGGAAAGCAGAACGGCGGCGGATCCGGAAGGGATCCGCCGCCGTTTCTGGCTGTTGCAGCACGCCGTTCGCTGCGGCTGCGCCAGCAAGGAACTAGTCGCGCTTGAACTCGTCCTTGACGCTTTCGCCAACCTTCTTGGCATCAGCCTTGACCTGGTCCTTCTGGCCTTCAGCCCTCAGGCGGTCATTGTCAGTCGCGTTGCCCGCAGCTTCCTTGGCCTTGCCGCCCATGTCTTCTGCTGCATTACCGATCTTGTCTCCGAGGCCCATGATGGACTCCTTTCGTTTCGTCGATCAACCTGACCACTTCACCCTAACACGAAGCATGCTTACTATTTCAAGCCCGTGTATCCGCGGGCGGATGCCTGTTGATTGTCAGTGCCCGGGGCTAGGCTCGGAACCATGGAACAAACCACCACGCTCACCCAGCACATCCAGGCCGCCCCGGAGAAGGTGTGGTCTGTCATCACGGACATCCCGGGCTCGGCGGCAACACTGTCCGGCGTGGAGGCGGTCCAGCTCCTCACGGACGGCCCGTACGGCGAGGGAACCCGGTGGAAGGAAACCCGGAAGATGTTCGGCCGGTCGGAAACCGTGGAGATGTGGGTGGACCAGGTGGATCCGCCCCGCAACACCACGGTGAAGGCCGTCCAAGGCGGTGCGGATTACAGCACGCGCTTCAACCTTGCTCCGCGGGACGGCGGAACGGACCTCACAGTCACGTTCGGGGCAGGGGTTGCCAAGCCCACTGCCGCAAGCCGCATCATGATGGCGCTTTTCGGAAAGATGGGCCTGGCGGCCACGCGCAAAGCCTTGGCCAAGGACCTGGCGGAGATCGCAGCGAAGGCTGAGTCGCTGTAGTGGCGGACGCCCGGCCCGCGGCCCGGAAGAAACCGGGCCAGGGGGTCGCGGCGCCCCGGCTTTCACAGGTGGTGCCGGAGGACCTTTCGGATGAGCCTGCGCCGGAGTTCCTGCGCGGCGGGAAGTACGACGGCGTCCGGTACAGCCGCGTGGTGGCGGACGGCCTGGACCTGACAGGGGCGGACTTTGCCGAGTGCGAGTTCCAGGGCGCGTCGTTCAACGACGCGCAGCTCCGCGGCGCAGGTTTTCGGGACTGCATCCTGGGCGAGCTGTACGCCCCGGTCTTCCGGGCAGCCCGGAGCACCTGGCGCGACGTCGAGCTCCACAACCCACGGCTGGGCTCCGCGGAACTTTACGAAAGCGGTTGGCAATCGGTCCGCATCGACGGCGGCAAGCTGGACTTCCTCAACCTGCGGGGCGCGAAAATCACGGACGTCCTCATCACCGGCTGCATCATCAACGAGCTGGACCTGGGCTCGGCCACCGCCACCCGGGTGGCCCTTAAGGACTGCACCATCGGCACCCTTGACTTAGCCGGTGCCAGGCTCAAGGATTTCGACCTCCGGGGCACCGATTTCCGTGGCATCAGCGGACTGGGCAGCGTCGCCGGAATGGTGGTCGACGATTACCAGCTGGGACTCCTGGCGCCGCTCCTGGCTGCGCACCTCGGCATCACCATCCTCTAGCTGGAGGTTTTGTCGACTTGCGGCGACCTACGCGCCGCTGAAGTCCCCGCGTAGCGGTCGCCAGATGTGGACAATAACTCCAGAGGTACGCAACGGCCGTCCTGCCGTGTACTATTTACAGAACGAACGGTCGGTAAGTGGGTGATTCCGCTATGCCGGATGCCGATGACAGTGCTGTTTATCGCATGAAGGGTGTTTCCATGGCTGCAACCGCAGGTCCGCAGGCTTTCCTTGTTGGCGGGGTCCGAACGCCGGTGGGCAAGTACGGCGGCGCGCTCTCGTCCGTCCGCCCCGATGACCTTGCCGCTTTGGTAGTCCGGGAAGCCGTAAACCGGGCGGGCCTGGACCCGGACAGCATTGACGAGGTCATCCTGGGCAACGCCAACGGCGCGGGCGAAGAAAACCGGAACGTGGCCCGGATGGCAACCCTGCTGGCCGGGCTGCCGCTCCACATTCCCGGAATCACCGTCAACAGGCTGTGCTCCTCGGGCCTGAGTGCCATCATCCAGGCCAGCCATATGATCAAGGCCGGTGCCGCGGACATCGTGATTGCCGGCGGCGTGGAGTCCATGAGCCGGGCACCGTGGGTGCAGGAGAAGCCCGCCGCAGCCTTCGCCAAGCCGGGCCAGATCTTCGACACTTCCATCGGTTGGCGCTTCGCCAATCCGCATTTCCAGCACGGTGCCCTGTCCCGCGACGGCAAGATGACGTACTCCATGCCGGAAACCGCGGAAGAGGTGGCCAGGGTGGACAGCATCTCCCGCGAGGACGCCGACGCCTTCGCCGTCCGCTCGCACGAGCGGTCCCTCGCCGCCATCGAAGCCGGCCGGTTCAAGGACGAGATCGTCCCCGTCACGGTGAAGACCCGCAAATCGGAAAGTGTGGTGGACACCGACGAAGGCCCGCGGCCGGGAACCACCATGGATGTCCTCGCCGGGCTGAAGCCGGTGGCGCATGGCGGCACGGTGGTCACCGCCGGCAACTCCTCATCCTTGAATGACGGCGCCTCCGCGATCATCGTGGCCTCCGAGGCCGCCATCGAACGGCTGGGCCTGACGCCCCGGGCACGCATCATCGACGGCGCGTCGGCCGGCTGCGAGCCGGAGATCATGGGCATCGGCCCGGTTCCCGCCACCCAGAAAGTCCTGAAGCGAAGCGGCCTCAGCGTCGGCGACCTTGCCGCCGTCGAACTTAACGAAGCCTTCGCCACGCAGTCCCTTGCCTGCATCCGCCGGCTGGGCCTCGAGCCGGACATCGTCAATAACGACGGCGGCGCCATAGCCTTGGGGCACCCGCTCGGTTCCAGCGGCGCCAGGATTGCGATCACCCTGCTGGGCCGGATGGAACGCGAGGACGCCAGGATTGGCCTCGCCACCATGTGCATCGGCGTGGGCCAGGGCACCGCAATGCTGCTGGAGAAAGTCTGATGCCCGGCGCCGTGGACCTGGCCGCGGAAAAGTTTCACGCCCTCCTGGTGGAGGAACGCAGCGACCGGGTGGTGGTGCTGCTCAACAGGCCGGAGGTGCGGAACGCCATCGACCAGCAGATGGTGGACGAACTGCACACCGTCTGCACCGCGCTGGAACAGAACCCCAAGATCCTGATCATCGCCGGCGTGGATGGCGTCTTCGCCTCCGGGGCGGACATTGCACAGCTCCGGGAGCGCCGCCGGGACGACGCACTGCAGGGAATCAACTCCACCATCTTCGTCCGGATCGCCAAGCTGCCCATGCCGGTGATCGCGGCCCTGGACGGGTACTGCCTGGGCGGTGGGGCGGAACTGGCATACGCGGCCGATTTCCGGATCGGCACGCCGGCCGTGCGGATCGGCAATCCCGAAACCGGGCTGGGGATCCTCGCCGCAGCCGGCGCCAGCTGGCGGCTCAAAGAGCTGGTGGGGGAGCCGGTGGCCAAGCAGATCCTGCTGGCCGGCCGGGTCCTTGGCGCCGATGAGGCGCTGGCAGTCAACCTCATCACCGAAATCCATGAGCCGGACGGCCTGCTGGACGCCGCCCACCACCTCGCGGACGGGATCGGGCGGCAGGATCCGCTGGCGGTCCGCATCACCAAATCCGTGTTCCATGCGCCGGCCGAGGCCCACCCCCTGATCGACCAGCTGGCCCAGGGGATCCTGTTCGAGTCCGAGGCGAAGTTCGAGCGCATGCAGCAATTCCTGGACAGGAACGCCGCCAGGAAGGCTGGCAAGGTAGCCGGCCGGGCGGACGGCAGTGAAACCGGAAAGAAGGACTGATGACCAACCCCCAACTTGTCCCGGGGCTGCCCTCACATGTTGGTGTCCTGGGCGGCGGCCGTATGGGCGCCGGCATCGCGCATGCCTTCCTGGTGAAGGGCGCCGACGTGCTGGTGATCGAGCGCGACGAGCCATCCGCCGAGGCAGCCCGCGAGCGGATTGAGGCGGCGGCGGCCAAGAGCATTGAGCGCGGCGCCACCGACGCGAACCTGGACGAAATGGTGTCGCGGCTGGCTGTGGGCGTGGACTACGACGCCTTCACCGGCCGGCAGCTGGTGGTGGAGGCCGTGCCGGAGGACTGGGACCTGAAGGTCACCGCCCTGCGCGGCATCGAGGAACGCCTGGCCGACGACGCGTACCTCGCTTCCAACACCTCGTCACTGTCCGTCAACGGACTTGCCGGCGAACTGAAGCGGCCGGAGAACTTCCTGGGCCTGCACTTCTTCAACCCGGTCCCGGCGTCCACCCTCATCGAAGTGGTGCTGGGGGAGCGCACGTCACCCGGACTCGCTCAGGCCGCCAAGGGGTGGGTGGAGGCACTCGGCAAAACCGCCGTCGTCGTCAACGACGCCCCGGGGTTCGCGTCCTCGCGCCTGGGGGTCGCGATCGCGCTGGAGGCGATGCGCATGGTGGAAGAGGGCGTCGCCTCGCCGGAGGACATCGACGCCGCCATGGTCCTGGGCTACAAGCACCCCACGGGGCCGCTTCGGACCACCGACATTGTGGGGCTGGATGTCCGGCTGGGGATTGCTGAGTACCTGCACTCCACCCTGGGGGAGCGGTTCGCGCCGCCGCGGATCCTCAAGGACAAGGTGGCCCGCGGTGAACTGGGACGCAAGGCCGGCAAGGGCTTCTTCGACTGGTCCAGCTAGGACGGCGCTTTAGGCGGTTGCCTAGTCGAAGAACCCGACGATATAGCCGACGAAGTAGAGCAAGGACAGCAGGACCACGATCCCGATGATCGCGATCCACAGGAACTGGGTGCTTTTCTTGGTCCCGTGCTCGTCGTGCCCCTGTGGGCCGGCGGTGGAGGCTTCGCCTGGCGGGGTCTCTCCCGGGGGCACGCCGCCGCCTGGCTCCAGGCCTGTGATTTTGTCGTCCTCCGGGTCCGGATTTGTTCCTGACACGTCAACTCCCTTTTGCTCGCCGTCCTGGTGCTGTCCCAGCGTAACCGGCACCGATGAGGGGGCCTAGGCTGGTGCAGTGACTTTCCTAGAACCCCTTACCCTGACCGGCCGCCATGTAATCCTGGAGCCGCTGGCCGAGGAGCATCACGACGGCCTGGTTGCTGCGGCAACCGACGGTGAGCTGTGGAAACTCTGGTACACCTCGGTGCCCGCGCCGGAGGAGATGGCCGAAGAGATCCGGCGCCGCCTGGCGCTGCAGGACGAGGACTCGATGCTGCCGTTCACCACCCGGCTGATCGACCCCGCCACCGGGGGTCCCGGCAGGATCATCGGGATGACCACATATATGAATATCGACGCCGGCACGCCCCGGGTGGAGATCGGCTCCACCTGGAACGCGGCGTCAGCCCAGGGCACGGGCACCAATCCGGACTCCAAGCTGCTGCTGCTCCGGCACGCGTTCGAGACCATCGGCTGCCCGGCCGTCGAGTTCCGCACGCACTGGCTCAACCACCAGTCGCGCGAGGCGATCGCGCGGCTGGGTGCCAAGCAGGACGGCGTGCTGCGGAACCACTCCCGGACCCGCGACGGCATCCTCCGGGACACCGTGGTGTTCTCCATCCTTGAGCACGAATGGCCCATGGTCCGCGCCGGGCTGGAGCACAGGCTCGCCCGGCGCGGGTAGACGGTCTGGAACAAGGACTAGGGTCGTGCCAGCTGCCGCAGGTTTACTGAGGACAACAACGCCTCGGCGTACTGGGCGTGGCCTGCCGCGTTGGGGTGGAAGCTGCGGGGATCGAAGTGCAGGGCTCCGTTCTCATCCACGAACGCGCCAAAGAAGATCCACGGATTGGCCGTGTTCACTTCATGTCCCGCGAACCTCGAGGTGACATCGACATACACGGCGTTTGCCCCATAGAGGGCATTGGCTGTTGTCACAGCCGAAGCAATGGTGGTGTTGAGTGCTGCAGTGCCAAGGTTGACAAGATTCTGATTTTCGACGGGAATGATTGGTGCGCCTGCAATCGGATTAAACAGACGGGGGTAGCCGAGGACCACGATCCGCGCGCGCGGCGCCTGCTGGTGAATGGCGGCCAGGAGCTCCACCATCTTTGCACCAACTACCGGCATCGCTGCAGTTGCCGCCTGCACGGCCTGGTTGCATGCTTCAGCGGTCGAAGTGGCGCAAACGAAGAGGATTGTGTTCACGCTTACATCGTTGGCGCCTGCGGTCAGGCTGACGAGCTCTGTGTCTTTCGAGAGCTTCCCTGACGTAATAAGCGCTGCAAGCTGGTCCTCCACGCTGGTGACGCCGTCCCATGTGGGTTCCGTCAGGAGAGCGCCATGGCACGCCTCGTTGTCCACAAGCTCGACAGGGTTTACGCGGTCCACGATGTCCACGTAACCGCCGGCAGTCTGATCGCAAGGAAAGGTTTGGGCGAAGGTGCCCGCTCCGGTGCCCGCAGTATACGAATCACCCAGGGCAACGTAATCGACGTCGCGAACAGGGGGAGCGGCCGTGGCCGGAACAGCCGTAAAGCCCAGGGCCATGGCCAAGGTGGCGAGGCCGGCCGCAAAAGCTGATTGTCGCCGTCGTACTGGTGCAATTCCCATCGCATTTCTCCTTTGAACACCACCTCAAGCACAAGCGTGTAGGTGTAAGTTACGCCCGGCGCGGGCGGGCGTCATCAGCGCGCGGCCCGCAATTTCCCTAATTCTTCCCCAATCGTGACGTGCGTCTCCTGTGACTGGTGTGATTAGCTGGCCGGGTGACGAAAACGGGCAGGTCCATGGATTGGGACGGTGCTGTCAACGCGTGGCACGTGGCCGGCGGCGTTTACCGGATGGGACGCCGCGAATGGCTGACGGAGGCGGGCTGGCAGCAGGCGTTCGACGACGGCGTCCGCACCGTCGTCGACCTTCGCAATGCCGCGGAGGCGCGCCGCCGGGACACCGATCCTTTGGTGTCGGACGCCGCATGGCACGGCATGGCCGTCATCTCGGCACCCACCGAAGAACCCGGCCACCCCTGCTTCACCGAACTGTGCGGTCCCTACCTCAACGATCCCGCCTTCTATGCGGACAACGCCCGCATCTTCCCTGCAAAGCTGGTGGGCGTCTTCCGGGCGCTCGCGGAAGGGGCGGACCGCGGCGGGGTGATCCTGCACTGCGCCGCCGGACGCGACCGCAGCGGCATGGTGGCCGCCATGGTGCAGGACCTGGCGGGGGACTCGGACCAGGACATCGCCGAGGGCTACCGCCGCGCCGCCCGCGGCATCAATGAGCGCTACCGGACCCACGGTCCGCCGCATGACCGGGAACGCTACCTGGACGACGCCGAACTGGCACCGCTGCTCGAGCGGCGCGGGGCCGCCGTGGTGGAGTTCGTCCGTGCCCTGGATACCCGTGGCTACCTGCTCCGGAACGGCCTCAGCACCGACGAACTCGACGCCGTGCTGGCTCTGTGCGGGATGGGAGTGGCCCGATGAGGGCGGCCCACCTGCGCCGGCTCCTGTCCATGGGCGCCGTCGCCGGGGTGCTGGCGTCCTCCGCCTACGTGACTGCTCCTGGATGGGCGGCGGACCAGGCTCCTGAGGCTCCCGACGTCGGGCTATCCGACGGCGGCCCAGGCCTTTTGGAGGCGGCGCTCGCCGAAGCGGTGCAGCGGGATCTTGGCCTCACCCAGGCGCAGTTCGCGTCGGCTGGGGAGCTTGGTTCCCGGGCGGCTGCTGCGGCCGTGCAGCTCCGCGACGTCCCGGGCTACGTAGGCATCAGGCTGGAAGACGGCCGGGTGGTGGTGACAGGGTCCGGTGCCGAGCTGCTGGCAAAAGTGGCCGGGCTCGCTGTTCAAATACCGGAACTGGTGGTGGAGGCACCGGTGCCCGAAGCCAGGCTGGCGGATGCCGGCGCCGCAGCTGCCCCTGGCGAAGGGCCGGAACTGGCCGTCAGCACCGAACAGCTGTTTCAGGCCTACGTGCGCGAGGTCGGCACGGAAGGACTCCAGGCTGTGCTGGCGTCCGGCGGAAAATTCGTGATCCGCACCGGCGGCGTCAACACGCCCGAGTCAACCGGGAAGACCGGCACAACAGCCGTTCCGGCCCGCGCCGGAAAGGTGTCGCCCGCCGAGTTCGTGGCCAAGTACGCCAACGTGGAGCTCGACGGCGGCGCCTCGCTTGCGCCCGAAGCGGACGTTCCCGGGGGAGTCGGCTACATCGCCGACACCGGCTGGGTCTGCTCCACGGGCTTCTCCGCCTTCGACCCCGCAGGCCTGCCCGCTGTTCTCTCCGCCGGGCACTGCGCCTCCGATGGTGCGGCGAAGTCCGCAACCCTGCAGTTCCTCGGTGAGCCTGCCGGCCTGCTGGGCGACTTTGGCTTCAGCCAGTACGGCGGCCCGGGCAACTCGAGGGTCCTGGACCCCAACACCTCCACCGGCCCGGGCGGCACGGCTCTGACTGACCCCGGGAATGTGGGCACCGACATCTCCGTCATCGAGTCCCTGCGCACCGACGTGGACCCGCTGCCGGCAGCCAGCACGTGGGGTCACCCCGCCGAGCCGGGCCCGGACGTCAAGATCATAGGCAGCGCAGACCCCGTGCCGGGAATGCCGGTGTGCCGCTCCGGACGGACGTCATTCTGGTCCTGCGGGACCATCGATGCGGTGGGGATCTTCGTTGTCCCCGGCCATGGCTACGCAACGGACCCCAGCGACCTGCGGGCCTTCCGCGGTTTCCTGTCCTACGCCGTGCAGTCCAGTGGCGGTGACTCCGGCGGCCCCTACGTCAGCGGCAACTACGCCGTGGGGACGCATGCTGCCGGCGACACCCCGGATGAGAACGGCAACGTCATCCAGAACATGGCCATCGCGGCGACCCTCAGCGAGGGCCTGGCTGTCCTGCCGGGTTACCAGCTGGAAGTTTTCCTCAACAAGCCTGCCGTCACCAGCCCCGCGCCCGGCGGCACCTTCGAAGCGGGGCAGCCGGTCAGCGGCACTGTTCCCGCCGCACCAGCTTCCGCCGTGGCTGCCGGGTCAACAGTCCGGATCACCCTGGACGGCGAAGATCCCTTCGAGGTTCCGGTGGACAGCGCCGGAAACTGGAGCTTCACGGCCCCTGAAAGCATCCCCGGAGGCAGCGGAAAGCTGCGCTTCACCGCCGAGACGGTCAACGGGTTCAGTGTTTCCGGCACCAGCAGTTTCGAGTTTGCGGGTGTGCCGGAAGAGCCGACGGCACCTCCGGCACCGGCTGAACCGCCTGCGCCTCCGGTGCCAGTCGAACCGGCAGCAATGGTGCCTGCTCCCGCGCCCACCGGAACGGCACCCGCCAGCCCGGCACCGGCCAGCCCGGCACCGGCCAGCCCGGCACCGGCCAGCCCGGCACCGGCCAGCCCGGCCCAGGCTGACCCGGCCCCCGCCCCGCCGTCGGATCCTTCGGACGGCGGCGCCGCCGTCGTACCTTCCCCGACCGGGACGCCGCGCGCCGGCCTGGCCGATACATCGGGCCCGGACACTGCGGGCTCGACTGGCGGGCTCGCCTACACCGGCACCAGCGCACTCCTGCCGGCGGCAGGTGCCGCGTTGGCGGCGCTCGCCGTCGGCATCCTCCTGACAGTCCTGGTCCGCCAGCGGAACCGGCGCCGCGTCCCCTAGTTTCGAATGGGCGGGGACGCCTGGGGCGCCCCCGCCCATGTGGCCAGCCATCGGGGCCGGACCTCCTGCCCGCGGTCAGCGGTGACCGTGCCACCTGTCGTCGCTGTCAACCACCTGCACGGCCGTGGCCAGGGTGCCGTCGGCCAGGCTTCCCCAGGCATAGACGATGGTGTTCGCCCCGCCTGCAACGGTGATATCAGTCGGGCCGATCACCGGGGCGGTGGTTCCTGCCGCGGCTACCGAGGTTGAGACCGTGCCGGCCCTCAGTTTCAGCACAGCTTCATCGGGGTTCGTGAGGCCTTGGATAACGGGTTCGCCGTTAGCCAGCACGTCGACGGCGGGAGCTGCGGCCACGTGCCTGACCGTCAGTTTGCCTTTCCGGTCATTGCGCAGGCCCTTGGTGCTGTTTTCGAACAGCGAAGCCGTGGGGGCGCCCTCGGCGCTGAGGTGGGCCACTGCTGTGTGGTTGCCACCCTCGTCGAGCTGCACATCCACAGGCCCGATCACCGGGTCCTTGGCGGAGGTGGCATCGGCGGCAGTCACGACAATCTGGTAGTCGCCGGCAGCCAGTTCCAGCGGCCCTGCCAAGGTGCCGGGAGTGAAGTCATCAAGCGTGAGGTTCCCGTTCACCCACACGTCCACCGTCAGGACCGGAACACCATGGAGGACGGACAGCAGCGCGCCGTCGTCGTCGTGGTGCCAACCGCCGGCCTGGGCGGGAGTGGCGAAGGCCAGCGAGGCGGCCAGGGAAAGTGCTCCGGCGGCGTAACCCATTCTGCGCATATCAAACTCCTTCAAGGATGCCCGGCAGCCCGGGCTGTTTGTGCTTACGCGCTTAATACCGCGGAAGTGCAATCTGCGGATGCAGCGTGGGGGAATTTTTCCTGGCTAGTGCTTGTGGCGGCTAGTGCTTGTGGCGCCGCATCAGCAGGTTGGTGATGCGGAGCGTGCACAGCCGCTGGCCGATCTCGTTGGTGATCAGCACCTCGTGCGTGGTGAGCGTGCCGCCGAGGTGGATGGGCGTGGCGGTGATGGTGACCAGCCCTTCCCGCGCGGACCGGTGGTGCGTGGCGGAAACATCGACGCCCACCGCCGTCTTGCCTATCGTGCTGGCGTGGATCACGGCGGCCCAGGAGCCCACCGCCTCGCCCACGGCCAGCGAGGCCCCACCGTGGAGCAGTCCGAATGACTGCCTGTTGCCCTCCACCGGCATGGTGGCCACAACGCGGTCCACTGACTCCTCCACGATCTTCACCCCCATCTTCTCGTCCAGCTCGCCGAGGGTGATCTTCCACAGCTCATGCTCTGTGGGGGAGTGGTCCTGCGTCTCGGCGGAATTCGGAACAGGGGTGCTCATGGGAGTCTCCTTCGGTGTTGCCGGACGGCACATTCATGTATGGTTCTTATATTACCGAACGGACGGTCAGTAATCATCGACCGCCTTTCTGCCCCCCCTTGTTGGAAGGACCCGTCAACGATGACCACCACAGCCACAGCTCCCCAGGCCACGGTCGACACCGTGGAGACAGTGCCCAGCTTCATCCAGGATGCCTGGTGGACCCCCGACGCCGGCACCTCTTCCTCGGCAGTCCCGGTCCGTGACGCGAGCACCGGGGAGATCCTGGCCAAGGTGAGCACCGAGGGGCTGGACCTGCAGGCCGTGGTGGACTACGGCCGCGGCACCGGCCAGGAAGAACTGGGCAAGCTCACCTTCCACCAGCGTGCGCTCAAGCTCAAGGAGCTCGCGCAGTACCTGCACGCCCGGCGCGAGCACTTCTACAACTTCTCCTTCCAGACCGGCGCCACCAAGATCGACTCCATGGTGGACATCGACGGCGGCATCGGCGTCCTCTTCACCTTCGGCTCCAAGGGCCGGCGCGAGCTGCCCAACTCGCAGGTGGTGGTGGACGGGCCCATGGAAGTGCTGTCCAAGGACGGCTCCTTCGCCGGCGAGCACATCTACACCCGCATCCCGGGTGTGGCCGTGCAGATCAACGCCTTCAACTTCCCGGTTTGGGGCATGCTCGAAAAGTTCGCCCCCGCGTTCCTCGCCGGGGTTCCCACCATCGTCAAGCCCGCCACCCCCACCGGCTATGTTGCCGCGGCTGTGGTCAAGGCCATCGTCGAATCCAACATCCTGCCGAAGGGCTCGCTGCAGCTGATCTCCGGCTCGGTCCGCGGCCTGCTGGACGTGCTGGATTACCGCGATTACGTTTCTTTCACCGGCTCGGCCTCCACTGCCCTGTCCCTGAAGTCCCACCCGAACGTGGTCCAGGGCGGCGTCCGGTTCACTTCGGAGACCGACTCCCTGAACGCAGCCATCCTCGGCCCCGACGCCGTGGAGGGCACCCCGGAGTTCGATGCCTTCGTGAAGTCCGTGGTCACGGAAATGACCGTCAAGGCCGGCCAGAAGTGCACCGCCATCCGCCGGACCATCGTCCCGGAGGCGCTGGTGCCCGCCGTCGTGTCCGCCATCGGCAAGCGGGTCCAGGAGCGCGTGGTGCTCGGCGACCCCCGCGGCGAAGGCGTCACCATGGGCGCGCTGGCCTCCGTGGAGCAGCTCCAGGACGTGCGCGCCGCCGTGCAGTCCATGCTCGACGCCGGCGGCGAGCTTGCGTACGGAACGCTGGATTCGCCGTCGGTCACCACCGCCGACGGCACCTCCGCGGTGGTGGAGGAAGGTGCCTTCATGTCTCCCGTCGTGCTCAGCTGGAACGATCCGGAAGCGGAGGCGCTGCACTCCCTGGAGGCCTTCGGCCCCGTTTCGTCCGTGATCGGCTACAAGGACCTGGCCGACGCCGTCCGCCTCGCCGCCCGGGGCAGCGGCTCCCTGGTGGCCACCGTCTGCACCAACGATCCCGCCGTGGCGCGGGAACTGGTAACGGGCATTGCCGCCCATCACGGCCGCGTGCTGATGCTCAACCGCGAGGACGCACGGTCCTCCACCGGCCACGGATCGCCCGTGCCGCACCTGGTCCACGGCGGACCCGGCCGCGCCGGTGGCGGCGAGGAACTGGGCGGGATCCGCTCCGTCATGCACCATATGCAGCGCACCGCCATCCAGGGCTCGCCCAACATGCTCACGGCCGTCACCGGCATCTGGCACGCCGCGGCCGACCGCAACTTCACCGTGGAAACCGAAGGGACCCATCCGTTCCGCAAACCGCTGGAGACGCTGCGGATCGGCGACGCCGTCCGGTCCGACCTGCGGCAGGTCACCCTGGAGGACATCACCGCCTTCGCCAACAGCACCGGCGACACCTTCTACGCCCACACCAACCAGGAAGCCGCCGAAGCCAACCCGTTCTTCCCTGGCATCGTTGCCCACGGCTACCTGCTGCTCAGCTGGGCCGCCGGTTTGTTCGTGGAACCAGCGCCGGGCCCGGTGCTGGCCAACTACGGGCTGGAGAACCTGCGCTTCATCACCCCGGTGGCTGCCGGCGACTCCATCCGGGTCACTCTCACCGCCAAGAAGATCACCCCGCGCGAGACGGACGAGTACGGCGAGGTGGCCTGGGACGCCGTCCTGACCAACCAGAACGACGAGATCGTGGCCACCTACGACGTCTTAACCCTCGTCGAAAAGTAACCCCACCCCCGGACGCTCTCTCACTCCCTGCGGCTTTTTCCCGGACGCTCTCGCACTTCCTGCGGCCTTTGCCCAACGCGGCTCACCTGAGATGAGAGAGCGTTGGGGGTTTGGGCGCTAAAAGTGGAAGAGCGTTTGGGTTTGGGGCGCCAAAAGTGGAAGAGCGATTTAGGGGGTGGGGGCGTAAAATTCTGCCCGTAGGAGGTGGCCACATGACCCTAAGAATGAAATCAGCCACAACCATCCTGCCAGTCGATGATGCAGCCCGCGCCCACAGTTTCTACACCGAGAAACTTGGACTCCCGCACCGCGGTATGACAGACGATGGAAGCGAAATACTGGGCATCGACGGCGGCGCCATGCTGCAGCTGATGCCGGTCAGGGACGGCAAGCACTCGGAACACACGGCCCTCAGCTTCGAGGTCACGGACATCGAGCAAACTGTCCGCGAGATGGAGTCCATGGGCGTGCAGTTCCAGGACTACGACCTGCCGAACCTGAAAACCGAGAACCACATCTGCACCACGGGCTCGGAGAAGAGCGCGTGGTTCATGGACAGCGAGCACAACATTCTCTGCGTCCACGAAAATCTGGGCAACAGGATGGAGTACCAGCTCTAGGCATCACAGAAACACCAGGGGGCCCCGGAAATCCGGGGCCCCTGGTGTTTTGTGGCGTCAGGACTCGGCGCCGCCGTGCAGGGCGTCGTCGCTGCTGTCGTCCTCGGGTCCGGTGCCTCTGCCGCCTTCGCTTTGGTCGGAGAGGTCCATGTTGCCGCGGGCCTCGTCAATGGTGGGGCCGCCGGAGGGAACGCTGTAAGTATCCGGGCGGATCCCGTGGGACTGCTCCTCGATCAGTGCCTGCTCCTCGCTGAAGCGGATCACGTTCGCTTCGTCGCCGGCGTCGCCGGGAACGTCCTCACGGACTTGGGAGGGGTCGGGAACGATGAAGCCTGCGTCCGGTTCTTCTTTGGAGTTGCTCATTTCCATACCTTCCTATCGGGTGGTGCTATCTCTGGGACGTTCGGCGAGGTCGACCTTGACGTCCCGGATCGCGTCGCCGCGCTTGACGGCAAAATTCACGGTGTCGCCCGGATTGCGGCCTCGCAGTTCGGACAGGAGCTTCTCTGGCGCGGTCAGTTCCACGCCTTCCATCGACTCCAGGACGTCCCCCGGGCGGATCCCGGCACGTCCGGCCGGGCCGTCCTCGGAAACGGCCAGCACCAGCACGCCGGAGACCTTCTCGAGGCCCAGCTGCGCGGCGATCTGGGCGGTCAGCTCGCCTGGGGTGAGGCCCACGTAAGCGTGCTCCGCGGTGCCGTCAGCCAGGAGTTCCTCGGCCACTTCCACGGCGGTTGCGGCGGGGATGGCAAAGCCGAGGGCAACGGCGCCGGCGGACGGCGGGATATAGGCCTCGCTGATGCCGATGATTTCGCCGCGCATGTTGATCACTGCGCCGCCGGAGTTCCCCGGGCTGATGGGGGCGTCCGTCTGGATCAGGTCTACCAGGGACAGGCTGTTGGACGCCGACCCGGGAATTGAGCGGTGGAGCCCGGAAATGATGCCGGCGGTGGCAGTGTTCTCGAAGCCGAGCGGCGAGCCCAGCACCACGGCGCCCTCGCCCACCTTGGGCAGGGTGGTCTGGTACACCGGCTTCGGCAGCCCGGTGCGGTCGGCCTGCACCAGCGCGAGGTCCGTGACGGGGTCGGTTGCCCGGACGGTGCCCTCCACCCGTTGGCCGTCCGCGAAGGCGACCTCAACCCTGGTGTTGCCGCGGATGACGTGCTCGTTGGTCAGGATCAGGCCATCCTCGGAGTAGACTACGCCGCTGCCCAGCCCGCCCTCGGTGAAGATGGTCACCACCGACGGCGCAAGGTTCTCCACGAGCTGCGGAATGCCGCCGGCGGCGTCCTCCACGCCGGGCGCGGGCACGGAAGCGGCCGGGCTGGCTG
>NZ_JBNHFD010000036.1:0-33694 GCF_059089865.1 Arthrobacter sp. Y3221157 | reverse complement strand
AACCCGGCGCGGCCGGCGGGCGGCTGACCGGGGCTGACGGCGGCTCAAGGCCCGGGGGAGCCGATTTGCCCGCCTTTGCAACAATGGAAAGGTGACTGTTGCAGCAACTCCTCCCGCTCCCAAGCTGGAACTCCCGCCCCTGAAGCTGGGTCCCATCACCGTGGACACGCCGGTGATCCTGGCGCCCATGGCCGGCATCACCAACTCCGCCTTCCGCAGGCTCTGCCGTGAGTACGGCGGCGGCATGTACGTGGCGGAGATGGTCACCTCCCGTGCGCTGGTTGAGCGGACCCCCGAGTCCCTCCGGATCATCTCGCACGACGACGACGAGAAGGTCCGTTCGGTCCAGCTGTACGGCGTGGACCCGGTCACCGTGGGCGCCGCCGTGCGGATGCTGGTGGAGGAGGACCGTGCCGACCACATTGACCTGAACTTCGGCTGCCCCGTCCCGAAGGTCACCAGGCGCGGCGGCGGTTCGGCACTGCCCTGGAAGATCGACCTCTTCACTTCGATCGTGCAGACCGCCGTGAAGGAAGCCGCCAAGGGCAACATCCCGCTGACCATCAAGATGCGCAAAGGCATCGACGACGACCACCTCACCTACCTCGACGCCGGCCGGATTGCCCGCGATTCCGGCGTCACCGCCGTCGCGCTGCACGGCCGTACCGCGGCGCAGTTCTATTCCGGGCAGGCTGACTGGTCCGCCATCGCCCGACTCCGCGAGGCCCTGCCGGACATCCCCGTGCTGGGCAACGGGGACATCTGGTCCGCAGAGGACGCCGTCCGGATGGTCCGTGAAACCGGCGTGGACGGTGTAGTGGTGGGCCGCGGCTGCCAAGGGCGGCCGTGGCTGTTCGGCGATCTGCAGGCCGCGTTCGAGGGCAGCGACGAGCGCCACCGGCCCAACCTGCTCCAGGTGGCCGACGGCGTGTACCGCCACGCGCAGCTGATGATCGAAACCTTCGGCGGCGACGAGTACAAGGCCCTCCGGGAGATCCGGAAGCATATGGCCTGGTACTTCAAGGGGTACCCGGTGGGCGGGGACCTGCGGGCCAAGCTCGCCACGGTGCCGACACTTGAGGTCCTGCGCTCGCTCCTGGATGAGCTGGACCCCGAGGTGCCCTACCCCGGCGTCGATTCCGAGGGCCCGCGTGGCCGCGCAGGCTCACCGAAGAAGCCGGCGCTGCCCAAGGACTGGCTGGACTCCCGGGCGCTCAACGACGCGCAGTCGAAGGACATTGCCGCCGCGGAGCTGGACGTTTCCGGTGGCTGAAACTCCCTTGGCTGAGACTCCAATGTCCGGGCCGGCCGCCGCGTTGGCGCGCGCCGCCTACGACGCCGACGATTCCGCCCGCTGGGTGGAAGAACCGCCGAAGAGCACGTACCGCTCCGACTTCGAGCGCGACCGTGCGCGCGTCCTGCATTCCTCCGCACTGCGCCGGCTGGGGGCCAAGACGCAAGTGGTGGCACCGGACACCGACGACTTTGTCCGGACCCGCCTGACGCACAGCCTGGAAGTGGCCCAGGTGGGACGCGAATTGGGCCGTGCCCTGGGCTGCGATCCGGACGTGGTGGATACCGCCTGCCTGAGCCACGACCTGGGCCACCCGCCGTTCGGGCACAACGGGGAGTCGGCGCTGAACGAGGTGGCGCACGCCATCGGCGGCTTCGAGGGCAACGCCCAGACCCTTCGGCTGCTTACCCGCCTCGAGCCCAAGGTGCTGACCGCGGATGGCCAGCCGGCCGGGCTGAACCTCACCCGGGCCAGCCTGGACGCGGCTGCCAAGTACCCGTGGTCCGCGCTGGAAGCCCCGGTCATCCACGGCCAGCGCACCAGCAAGTTCGGCGCCTACGAGGATGACCTTCCCATCTTCAACTGGATCCGCCGCGGTGCGCCCGAGCGCCGCTCCTGCCTGGAAGCGCAGGTCATGGACCTTGCGGACGACATCTCCTATTCCGTCCACGACGTGGAGGACGCCATCGTGGCCGGGCACTTCCAGCTGCGGTGGATGGACAACCCGGACCACCGCGCCCGCGTGGTGGGTTACGCCAAGCAGTGGTACTTGCCGCACAACGACCCCGCGGCCATTGACGCCGCCCTGGCCCGCCTCGAGGCTACGGACGTGTGGGTCCGGGAGGCGGACGGCAGCCGTAAGTCCATGGCCGCCCTGAAGAACATGACCAGCCAGCTGATCGGCCGGTTTTGCCAGAGCGCGCTGGAAACCACCCGTGCCGTGTACGGACCGGGGAGGTTGACCCGCTACGAAGCCGAGCTCATGGTGCCGGACGAAACGGTCATGGAGATCGCCGTCATGAAGGGCCTGGCCACCACCTTCGTGATGACCACGGAGCACCGGCAGCCCATCTACGAGCGGCAGCGCGAGGTGCTGCACGCCCTCGTCACAGCGCTGAGCGCCACCGGGGACCGGCACCTGGAACCGATGTTCGCGGCCGACTGGCGGGACGCAGCCGACGACGGCGCCCGGCTGCGCGTCGTAATCGACCAGGTGGCGTCCCTGACGGACGGTTCGGCACTGGCCATGTACGAGCGCCTGGTGGGGAGCCTTCCGTCCCTGTGGTGATGAACGCCGTGGTGATGAATGCTGTGGTGACGAACGCCAGGACCTGGCAGCCGCCGTCGTACCCCGACACTAAGATTAGTCTGTGGCCGGCCTGATCAAACGCGAAGATATTGACGAAGTACGCCAGCGCACGGACATCAAGGAAGTTGTTGACGGCTACGTAACGCTCAAGGGCGCCGGGTTGGGGACCTTCAAGGGCCTGTGCCCGTTCCATGACGAGCGCTCGCCGTCGTTCACTGTCCGGCCCCAGGTGGGCCGCTACCACTGCTTCGGCTGCGGCGAGGACGGCGACGTCATCGCCTTCGTCCAGAAGCAGGACCACAGCTCGTTCCAGGAGGCCGTCGAGAAACTCGCGGCCCGCATCGGCTACGAGCTGCGGTACGAGGACGGCGGCACCGGCCCCAACCGGGAGGAAGTGGGCCGCCGGCAGCGGCTGCTGGACGCCCACAAGATCGCGGACGAATTCTTCCGCGCCCAGCTGCTGACTCCAGGGGCGGCGGAGGCGCGGACCTTCCTGCACGGCCGCGGCTTTGACCGCGCGGCGGCGGAGCATTTCGGCTGCGGCTACGCGCCGCAAGGCTGGGACGCGCTCCTCAAGCACCTCCGCGGGCGTGGCTTCACGGACGCCGAACTGAAGCTCACCGGCATGTTTTCCGAAGGCAACCGGGGTATTTACGACCGTTTCCGCGGCCGCCTGATCTGGCCCATCCGGGACATCGCCGGGGACACCATCGGCTTCGGCGCCCGCAAGCTCTACGAGGACGACCAAGGGCCCAAATACCTCAACACCCCCGAAACCGCGCTCTACAAGAAGTCCCAGGTCCTCTACGGCATCGACCTCGGCAAACGCAGCATCGCGAAGGACCGCCAGCTGGTGGTAGTCGAGGGCTACACCGATGTCATGGCGTGCCACCTGGCGGGAATCACGACGGCGGTGGCCACCTGCGGCACCGCGTTCGGCACCGAACACATCAAGATCGCCCGCCGGCTGCTGTCCGACGACGGCACCGGGGGAGAGGTGATCTTCTGCTTCGACGGCGACGCCGCGGGCCAGAAGGCCGCGCTGCGGGCGTTCGAGGAGGACCAGCGCTTCACCGCCCAGACCTACGTGGCTGTGGAGCCCACCGGAGCCGACCCCTGCGACCTGCGCCAAAGCAAGGGCGATGAGGCGGTGCATGCCCTGGTGCAGTCCCGCCGGCCGCTGTTCGAATTCGCCATCCGCGCCACGCTGAAGCAGTTCAACCTGGACACGGTGGAAGGCCGGGTGCAGGGCCTGAAGGCCTCCGTGCCCGTGGTGGCGGCCATCCGCGACGCGTCCACCCGCACCGGCTACTGCCAGGCGCTCACGGGATGGCTTGGCATGCCTGACCCGAACGAGGTGCTGCGGCTGGTGAATGCAGCGGTTAAGCGCGGAGACACCGGACGCCCGCCCGCACCCGGTTCCCCGCCCCAGGGCCAGCAGCCGCCCCCCGCTCCGGCCGGCGGACCGGGCGTGGCAGCGGGTCCGACGTCGGGAGCCGTGCCGTCCTTCCACCGGCCGGACCCCCGCGACCCCGTGGCCTCTATGGAGCGCCAGGCACTCGAGGTTGCCCTCCAGATGCCGTCCCTGCTGGAAGGCGGCGTGTGGGACCGGTTCGCCGTTGCCAGGTTCGCCACCCCGGCTTTCCAGGCCGTCCACGACGCCATGCGTGCCACCGGGCCGGGCCTGGTGGTGGATCCCGTGCGGTGGGTGGAGCACGTGATGCATGAGGTGCCGGAACCGCTGCGGCCGCTGGTATCCGAGCTGGCTGTGGTGCCGCTGCCCGCGAGCACGGAGGAAGCGGTGCAGAAGTACTGCCGGGACATCCTGTCCCGCCTGTTCGAGCTGCAGATCACGCGGGTCAAGGCGGACAAGATGGGCCAGCTGCAGCGGCTGGACCCGGCGGCGGATCCGGAAACCTACCAGCGGCTCAACCGGGAACTGCTGGTGCTGGAAATGGAGCGCCGGGCGCTGCGTGCCGAGGCGTAGCCTGGCTCCCGGCAGGGCCCGGTTCCTCGATTTCGTTTCCCGGGCAGGTGTTTGCTAGGCTAATACCCGCTTCATTCCTCCTTAGCTCAATTGGCAGAGCATTCGACTGTTAATCGAAGGGTTGCTGGTTCAAGTCCAGCAGGAGGAGCTTCCAATCCCCGTTCCGGTCTTCCGGAGCGGGGATTTTTGTTGTCCGGCGGGGCTGCTGGGCGTCCGGGGGCAACCCCTTTTGCCGCGGGAATCCGCCGATTTCACATTCGCCGGACACCTTTGCTAATGTCATACCTGCTTCATTCCTCCTTAGCTCAATTGGCAGAGCATTCGACTGTTAATCGAAGGGTTGCTGGTTCAAGTCCAGCAGGAGGAGCTTCACCAAAAAGTCCCCGTCCTTCCAGCTGGAAGGACGGGGACTTTTTCATGTTCAGACGAAATCCATTTCCACTTGCAGGAACCTCTCGGCCTCGGCGATGGCGGCCTCGAAGGCTTCCTTTTCCGTAGGGGACCGGCGCGGCTGCCGCGGGCTCCATTCATGCGAGGCCGAGTGGATCCGGACGAATCCGGTGTCCGGCGGCGCGTAGAAGATCCCGAACCGCTGCACGGGCCATTCCGGGGAGGTTTCCGGGGCCACCAGCAGGGCCGCCTTGAACGCGGGGTTGAACCATTGGGCAATCGGCCGGCGCCGGTCCTCGGTAAAGAGGCCGGCCGCGTACAGTGCAGCCGACTGCTGTCCCATCTGGGCGCGCAGCCGCTCCCACCACAATGGCAGAATCCCGGCGTCGCACCGTTGCCATGTGGCCGGAAGTGGCGGTTGATCCTGCCAGCTGGGCACGGACACATTTTATCGCGGGAGGGGCGCAGCGGGGGGCAGATTCCGAAGACAAGGGCAGGCCGGGCGGCTCCCGGCTAGGGCCGGTCCCGGTCCCGGTCCTGGTCCCGGCGCCAAGGGCCCGGGTTCACGCGGTACAGCAGCGCCGCGCCCGCCACAGCGCCCAGCGCGATGCCCATGGCGGGGTTGCCCATAACACGCCCCGCGAAATACCCCACGACGGCGCCCAGCACCGCGCCGAGGAATAGCCCGCGTCCATTGCGCTGCGGCTTGCGGGTCATGGGCTTCTTCCCTCCGGGTGCCTGCCGGGGCTGGTCAGTGGAACAGTCCATGGAGTGCATCAGTGGATTGACGGGACCGTGCGCGGGCGGACCACCAGCCAGAGGGCCGCGATGGCCAGCAGGATGCAGGCTGCCTGCACTGCCCCCATGGGCGTGGCGCTGGTGATGCCCAGCCAGCCCACCACCGGCGAAATGAGGCCGGCGATCATGAAGGTGGCTGCACCCAGGAGGGACGCCGCAGTGCCTGCCTGGGAGGCATGGCTGGCCAGGGCAAGGACCTGGACGCAGGGGAACATGAATCCGGTGCCCATGATGTAGAACCACAGCGGGACCATGACGCCCCACAGGCCGAAGCCCAGCTGGTCGAACAGCACGATCAGCATGGCCATGAAGAACAGCCAGGCCGTGGCCCCGGCCATGATCCACTGCGGGGGAACCCGGCGGATCAGACGCGAGCTGGTTTGCACTCCGGCCACGATGCCCAGGGAGTTGATGCCGAACAGCAGGCCGTACTCCTGGGCCGAGAACCCGAACACGTCCTGGAACAGGAAGGGCGAGGCGGAGAGGTACGTGAAGAGCCCGCCGAAATTAAGCCCCGCCACCATGAGCAGGCCCACGAAGATCCGGTCGCTGAAGAGCACGCGGTAACGCTGCCGGACGGTCATGCCGCTCTGGCCGCGCTTTTCCCGGGGAAGGGTCTCGCGGACAAGGAACAGGGCGGCGACAATGACCACGGTGCCGTAGGAGGCAAGGAACACGAAGATCCCGGGCCACTCCATCACCAGCAGCAGTTGCGATCCGATGACCGGTGCGAGGATCGGCGCCAGGCCGTTGACCAGGCTCATCCGGGAGAACATCCGCACCATCGCATACCCGGAGAAGAGGTCACGCACCATGGCCATCGCAACCACCCCGCCACCGGCAGCGCCGACGCCCATCAGTACCCGGAAGATGCCCAGCGTGCTGATGTCCGTGGACAGGGCCGCCCCCAGTGACGCGGCGATGTGCAGGGCCGTGGCCAGGATCAGCGGATACCTGCGGCCGAACTTGTCGCTGAACGGGCCCACCACCAGTTGCCCGAAGGCAAAGCCCACGGTTGTCCCGGCCAGGGTCAGCTGGACCTGGGCCTCGGTAACCCCAAGGCTCGCCTCCAGGGCGGGAAACGCCGGCAGGTAGAGGTCGATCGTGAACGGACCCAGGGCCGTCAGCGCACCGAGAAGGAGGATGTACAGAAGCTTCCGGCGTCGGCTCAGCAAATCACCCGGATTGGAGGGAGTGGTCACGGATGTCAATCCTAGGCCCGGCGGCCCGGGATTTTCAGCGTTGTAGGCTGCGCCGTCCGGCAAGCCCCGAAGTTCGCCCTGAACCTGAATGGTAGTTTTGTGCCGGGGACTGTGCCGAGCACTTTCCTGCAGGATACGGAAGCCGGATCGAACAAAACCAGTAAGGCGGAACCGATGAGCGGACGTCACAGCGGGGGCACCAGCCCCGGATTGCGCATCACCGCGCTGCCCAGGACGCTAAAACTCCTCTTCCGGCTGGCCCCGCGCCAGCTGAACGACGAGATCGCCTTCGCCAAGTTCGAACTCAAGCGCAAGGGCGTCCAGGTGGGCGTCGCTGCCGCCTTCTTCGCCGTGGCACTGGTCTTCCTGGCATTCCTGGTGATCGGGCTCATCGTGGCGGCCATCATGGGACTGGCCACCATCATGCCCGCCTGGCTGGCCGCTTTGCTGGTATCCGCGGCGTTCCTGCTGATAGCGCTCATCGGCGGCCTGATCGGCCTGCGCAAGTTCAAGAAGGCCATGCCCCTGCTTCCGGAAGAAACCATCCGGGGCATTAGGCACGACGTCGGCGTCGCCAAGGAAGGTTCCGCCTTCAACGCCGCGGTCCTCGACCCGGACAGCCCCGAGGCAAAAGCTGCCAAGGCTGCCAAGGAGCAGGCAGCCGCCAAGGCCAAGGCCGAGAAGGCGGCAAAGGCGGCCGAGCACGACAAGGAATTCCCGCACGCTTCCGAACCGGAGCTGGCACGCCGCCTCAACCAGCGCCGCCACCACCTCACCGAGGTCCGCGACGAGCTCGGCAGCGAACTGGACGTCAAGACGCAGGCGCAGTACCTGCTCGCCACAGCCCAGGGCAAGGTCCGGGAGGGCCAGGCACTCGCCCTCCGCGCCAAGGATTCCGCCGGCGCAAGGCTGGCCGCGCTCTCCGGCTCCACGGAGGGACTACAAATGCGCTGGAAGCCGCTGGCGGCACTGGCGGCCGCGGGGACGGTCCTGCTGGTCCTGCTCCGGAAGCTGATCCGGACGTACTAGCAGCCGGCCCACCGGCCACTGACCGCCGGCGCGCTTGCCGGCCACGACAAGACCGCGCCAACCAGGCGCAGGAAGGGAAGGGGGACGGGTGAAATTTATCGGTGCCGGTGCCCGTCCCGGCCGCCCGCAGGTTGACCATGACGTGGTCTTTACCATCCCTAACCTGCTCACCGTGGTGCGGTTCATGGGGGTTCCGCTCTTCATCTGGCTGGTCCTGGCACAGAAGGAATACGGCGCCGGAGTAGTTGTCCTCGCCGTCATGGCAAGCACCGACTGGATCGATGGCTACATCGCCCGCCGCTTCGACCAGGCTTCGAAGCTGGGCCGTGTCCTGGACCCCATCGCCGACCGGCTTGCCCTGATCGCCGTAGCGGTCACGCTGGTGATTGCCGGCGTGGTCCATTGGCTGTATCTGGCAGCGCTAGTGGTCCCGGACGCCGTCCTGCTGGTCCTGACGCTCTCGTTCTTCGGCGGCCACCCCGACCTTCCGGTCAGCGTGGTGGGCAAAGTGCGGACCGGGCTGCTGCTCCTGGGGACGCCGATGCTGGTTCTTTCAAAGCTGGATACCGGATTCTCGTACGGGTTGTTCGTGGCCGCTTGGATTGTGCTGGGCCTCGGTCTGATCGGCCACTGGATCGCGGCCTACAACTACTTTTGGGCCATCCTGCGGAAAGGCAGAATGCAGCAGCATTACGACGGCGGGACCACCTGATGGTCTGGGTGGCCGTTCTGCTTGCACTGCTTGGAGCCTTTTGCCTCGCCCTGGGTGCCCAGCGGCAGGGCAGCGCCGTCAAGGCAGACACCGGGGGGTTGGCACTCAGCTCGAACAGCTTCCTCCGCCTGCTCAGGAACCCGCGGTGGGTGTTCGGCCTCCTGCTGCTGTGCGCTGGCATGGCCATGAACGCGGTGGCGCTCGTGTCCGCCCCGCTCACTGTCGTCCAGCCAATCGGCGCCATCGCCCTCGTCATCACAACCATCATCAATGCCAAGGACCAGGACCTCACCATCAACCGGGCAACGGTAGTGGCCATTGCCGCTTGCGTGACCGGGTCTGCGCTCTTTGTCCTCCTGGCGGTCACCGTCACGCAGGAAAACCACCACGTCAGCCTCGACGCCGAACTCACCATCGTGCTGTTGCTGGCCCTCGCCGTTGGACTCTTCGGCACATTGGCCGTCATGTTCAAGCACCGGATAAACGCTTTCGTCTATATCCTCGGTGCCGGCGTCCTCTTTGGATTCGTGGCCGTCCTCACCCGCATCATCGGCAAACACCTTTTGGATCCCAACGGGTTGTTCCTGCTGAACGTGCAGTGGTATTCGGTAGTGGCCCTCATCGCCGCAGGAGGGCTGGGGTCATGGTTTGTCCAAAGCGCCTACTCCTCGGGTCCGCCAGACCTCGTGATCGCGGGCCTCACAGTGATCGATCCTCTTGTGGGGATAGCCATCGGGATCGTCATCCTCGGCGAACTCCGGCCCGATGTGCATGCCGTTATGGCCATTGCCATGGGTACCGCAGCTTCCCTTGCTATCGTTGGGGTTATCGCCCTTTCCCGCCACCATCCCGAGGTCACCAAGCGCAAGAAGGACGCGCGGAAGACCGCGGGCAGGCCGTCCCACTAGCCCGTTCCACTACAGATCCAGCAAAGTCCACGAAGCCGGGCAGAACCACGCCGGGCCAGCCGTGCTGCCAGTCATCGCTGTCCGCACCGTGACCATCAGGAGTTTTCCACGTGACCACGCCAGCCGACCAGCCTCCACTGACCATCCTGATCGCCGCGGACACCTATCCGCCCCACGTCAACGGCGCAGCCCAGTTCGGCTATCGCCTGGCCAAGGGCATGACCGGCCGGGGCCACAACGTGCACGTGCTGGCCTGCCGGGACGGCAAGGGGAAGAGCTTCACGGAGTTCCGTGAGGAGGCTACGGTGCACCGGCTCCGCTCCCACGCCGCCCCCACCCATGAATACTTCCGCATCTGCTTCCCTTGGGAAATCAAGAAGGAAATCAGCCTGCTGTTCGACCGCGTGAAGCCCGACGTGGTCCATATCCAGAGCCACTACATGATCGGCGAGCACGTTCTGTACGAGGCCGTGAAGCGCGGTGTGCGGATCGTGGCCACCAACCACTTCATGCCGGAAAACCTCAACCCGTTCCTGCCATTTCCGCAGTGGTTCAAGGACATCATCGGCCGCATCTCCTGGAAGGACATGGGCAAGGTGATGGGCCAGGCGGACGTGATTACCACCCCCACGCCGCTGGCGGCCAAGGCCATGCACGAGCATGCGTTCCTTCGCAAGGTCCTGCCGCTGTCCAACGGCATCGACTCCGCCGCCTACGAGCTGCAGCCGGGCGAGCTGATCGAGCCGCACCCGCACCCCACCGTGATGTTCGCCGGCCGGCTCGCGGAGGAAAAACACGTCGACGTCCTCATCCGGGCCATCGGCAAGACCCCGCCGGAACTGAACGTGCACCTGGAGATCGTGGGCGGCGGCGAGGTCCGGTCCGCGCTGGAGGAACTGGTGCAGCGGCTGGGTCTGGGCAGCCGCGTGAAGTTCCTGGGCCTGGTCAGCGACGAGGACCTGAGGAAGGCCTATATCAAGGCAGACCTTTTCTGCATGCCGGGCACTGCCGAGCTGCAGTCGCTGGTGACCCTCGAGGCCATGTCCGCCTCCACCCCGGTGGTGCTGGCGGACGCCATGGCGCTGCCGCACCTGGTGCGCGACGGCGAAAACGGCTACCTCTTCACCCCCAACGACAGCGATGACCTGGCCAAGAAGATAACCCAGATCCTCCAGCTGCCCAAGGACCAGCAGGAGGCCATGGGCAGGGCAAGCCGGGCGATGGTGGAACCGCACAGCATCCAGGGCACCCTGCAGACCTTCGAAGACCTCTACCGTGGCGCGGGTTACGAGGACAAGGTGGTCTAAAACCCCTTCCGGGTTTTGCTAGAGTGTTTTTGCCCTGCCGCCGCAGTTCGTTTTCGCTGTGGCCGGGCGGCACGGGGCTATAGCTCAGCTGGTTAGAGCGCGGGACTCATAATCCTAAGGTCCTCGGTTCAAGTCCGAGTAGCCCTACTCCTGAAACCGCGGCCGACGATTCTCGTCGGCCGCGGTTTCCTTTGTTAAGCGCCTGATGTGCGGTATGTTACTGACCAGTAACTTACTCCTCCCCGCTGTGGAGAGTACCGGCCGCTGAACACCTGGAGGGCAACCATGTCCACGCCTGCTGCAGACCCCTTTGACCTTCCCTACGCCGACGGCGACTTCTACGCCTTTGAGCAGCTGCTCACCGCCAAGGAGCAGGACCGGCTGGCCGAAGTCCGGGACTTCCTGGCGCGGGAAGTGCGGCCGATCGCCGTGGACTTCTGGAACCGTGGCGAGTTCCCGATGAACCTCATTCCCAAGCTCGCCGAGCTTGACCTGGTCAGCCCGGTCCGGCGGCAGGGCTGCTCCAACCTGTTCGCCGGCCTGCTCCATGCCGAAGTAACACGCGCCGATGCCTCTATCGCCACCTTCATGGGCGTTCACGACGGGCTGTTTACCGGGTCCATCGAAACCCTCGCCTCGCAGGAGCAGAAGGACGCGTGGCTTCCCGATATTTACGCCCTGAAGAAGATCGGAGCTTTCGGGCTCACCGAGCCGCTGGGCGGAAGTGACGTTGCCGGCGGTACACGGACCATCGCGCGGCGGGACGGCGCCAACTGGATCCTCAACGGGGCCAAGCGCTGGATCGGCAACGCCACCTTCTCCGACTGGGTCGTCGTGTATGCGCGCGACGTGGACGATAACCAGGTCAAGGGCTTCCTGGTGGATACCGCACTGCCAGGTTTCAGCGCGGAAAAGATTGAGAACAAGATCTCCCTCCGCACCGTCCAAAACGCCGACATCACCCTGGACAACGTGGTGGTGCCCGGCTTCTTCAAGCTGGAGCATGCCAACAGTTTCCGCGACGTCAACAAAGTCCTCAAAGTCACCCGCCTCGGTGTCGCCTGGCAGGCGGTGGGCCAGCAGCTGGCCACCTTCGATGTTGCCCGGCGCTACGCGGTGGAGCGGCACCAGTTCGGCCGGCCGCTGGCATCCTTCCAGCTGGTGCAGAGCCAGCTGGTCACGATCCTGGGCAACGCCGTCAGCTCCATGGGAATGATGGTGCGGCTCTCGCAGCTCGAAGACGCCGGGATGGCCAGGGACGAGCAGTCCGCCCTGGCCAAGGCCTTCACCACCGAGCGGATGCGGGACAGCGCGGCCATCGGCCGGAGCATTCTGGGCGGCAACGGCATCGTGACGGACTACGGGATGGCTAAGATCTTTGCCGACGCCGAGGCCATCTACTCCTACGAGGGAACCGCCGAAATCAACACCCTGGTCACCGGCCGGGCCATCACCGGCATCTCGGCCATCATTTGAGCGACTGCCTTCTGTCTCCGGCCGCCGTTGTGTGACCTCGCTTCGCTAGGGTGGGCCGCCCAGTGGCAGGAGGATGGAAGGCCTCAGGTCCATGACGAACTGCAGGGGATTGACGTAATCGTCGCCCCGACGCACGCCCCAATGGATGCAGGCTGCAGTTCCGCAATGGCCGGGAAGTGCCGTGCCCACAACCTGGCCGGCGGCGACTGCGGCCCCGGCCGCGAGGGTACTCTCAACCGGTTCGAAGCTGCTCCGCAGTCCGTTTCCGTGGTCGATGGTGATCACGGGACGGTCAACCACGACGCCCACGAAGCTGACCGTACCGGCTGCCGGAGAGGTAACCGCCACACCGTTATGCGCTGCCGCGAGGTCCACGCCCCTGTGCCCGCTCAGCCATGGCTTCGGTGGAGGATCGAAATCCCGCAGCACCCGCGGCCGGGGCGCCAGCGGCCACTGCCAGGAGGGTGCCGCAACATCGGGGCCAATGTCCTCGGCCGTCGTCGTCCCTGCCGGGGCCGAAAGGGGAGCGGGGCCGAACGGCGGGGGTTGTGCTGCGGACCCCACCGAAGCGGGGAGCATTAGCAGTGCGGCCAGGAGAAGCTGGGGTTTCATGGAGCCAGCATGCGCCCGGATAAGCGGGGCCGGCAGGCAGGGCGGGACCTATGTGGATAAGCCGTTCCTGCCGGCCGCTGCTGTCCGGCGGAAGCGGGTCCCTGTAGTACACTTGGTGGAGCAGTTTGCTGCGCCCTCAACGCTTCCCGTACCAGTGGATCACCCTTGCGGTGTATCAGCCTGTCCGGATTGCGTCGGCACGCCCCATTCAGGAGTGTGGGGGAGCGGCAGCTGACTACGCGCATCCAGCCCTCCACAAGGTGAAAGCTCCAGCCCAGCCTTTGGCGGATCACGCCTCCTGCGGTCCGTGCCCTCCGGCGCGGATGGGAAGCGTGATGGATGCCAGGAGCACGGCCCAACCCCGGGCCACGCTAAATCAACCGTCAACTATTGGCAGGGTAAGAAGCCTGAGGGCTCTCTCATGAATGACCTGCCGGAAGGAGCGTCGGCATGCCCGTCGTAACCATGCGCCAGCTGCTTGACAGCGGCGTCCACTTTGGACACCAGACCCGCCGTTGGAACCCGAAGATGAAGCGCTTCATCTTCACCGAGCGCAACGGCATCTACATCATCGACCTGCAGCAGTCGCTGTCCTACATCGACCGCGCCTACGAGTTCGTCAAGGCCACTGTTGCCCACGGCGGCACCGTGCTCTTCGTCGGCACCAAGAAGCAGGCCCAGGAAGCAATTGCCGAGCAGGCAACCCGCGTTGGCCAGCCCTACGTCAACCAGCGCTGGCTCGGCGGTATGCTGACCAACTTCCAGACCGTCGCCAAGCGCATCCAGCGCATGAAGGAACTCGAAGAGATCGACTTCGACGACGTCGCCGGTTCCGCGTACACCAAGAAGGAGCTGCTGCTCCTCAAGCGCGAACTCACCAAGCTCGAGTCCAACCTCGGCGGTATCCGCAACCTGACCAAGGCACCGTCCCTGCTCTGGGTCGTGGACACCAAGAAGGAACACCTCGCCGTTGACGAGGCCAAGAAGCTGAACATCCCGGTTGTGGCCATCCTGGACACCAACTGCGATCCGGACGAAGTCGACTTCCCGATCCCGGGCAACGACGACGCCATCCGCTCCGTGAACCTCCTGACCCGCGTTGTTGCCGACGCTGTTGCCGAGGGCCTCATCGCCCGCAACAACCGCGGCTCGGGCGCTGCCGAAGCTCCGGAAGAGCCGCTGGCCGAGTGGGAGCGCGAACTCCTCGAAGGCAGCAAGGCCGAAGAGGCTGCTGCCCCTGCCGCGGCAGAAGAAGCTGAAGCTCCGGCTGCCGCCGAAGCTCCCGCCGACGACGCCAAGTAAGACAACTAAATCCGGATTCTCCGCGCTGCCTGCAGCCGGAGCTGCTGACAGGATGGCCGCCCATGAAGATGGGCAGCCGTCCTGTCGGTCCGTACACCACAACAAATTTCTAGACAGAGGGGTTCACATGGCGAACTACACTGCCGCGGACATCAAGGCCCTGCGCGAGCGCACCGGCGCCGGCATGATGGACGTCAAGAAGGCTCTTGACGAAGCCAACGGCGACGCCGAGAAGGCCATCGAAATCATCCGCATCAAGGGCCTCAAGGGCGCCACCAAGCGTGAAGGCCGCTCCACCGCCGAAGGCCTCGTGGCTGCCAAGGTCAGCAACGGCGTCGGCGTCATGATCGAGGTCAACTGCGAGACCGACTTCGTTGCCAAGGCTGAAAAGTTCATCCAGCTGGCTGACAAGGTCCTGGCCGTTGCCGTCGAGTCCGGCGCTGCCGACCTGGAGACCCTGCTCGCCACCGAGGTCGACGGCAAGCCGCTGTCCGAGGTCGTCGTCGAAGAAGGCGCCGTTCTGGGCGAAAAGGTTGTTGTCCGCCGCATCTCCCGCGTTGAGGGTGCCACGGTTGACGCCTACCTGCACAAGACCTCCAAGGACCTGCCCGCCCAGGTTGGCGTGCTGTTCGCAGTCGACGGTGAAGGCGAAGCCGCTGCCACCGCCGCCCACGACGTTGCCGTGCACATCGCCGCGATGGCCCCGAACTACCTGACCCGCGACGACGTTCCGTCCGAGCTGGTGGAGTCCGAGCGCCGCATCGCCGAAGAAACCGCCAAGGCCGAAGGCAAGCCCGAAGCCGCCCTCACCAAGATCGTGGAAGGCCGCGTGACCGGCTTCTACAAGGGCGAGGTCCTGGTTGACCAGGCATTCGCGAAGGACGCCAAGAAGTCCGTGGCACAGGTCCTCGAAGAGGCCGGTGTCAAGGGAACCGCGTTCACGCGTTTCCGCGTCGGCTCCTAGTCGAAACTGCAAGGGGGTGGCCACTTCGGTGGCCGCCCCTTTTGCATGCACGCGATCTG
Organism: Arthrobacter sp. Y3221157; assembly: GCF_059089865.1. Taxonomy (NCBI): domain Bacteria; kingdom Bacillati; phylum Actinomycetota; class Actinomycetes; order Micrococcales; family Micrococcaceae; genus Arthrobacter; species Arthrobacter sp. Y3221157. The sequence continues at coordinate 18,345 of NZ_JBNHFD010000036.1, read as the reverse complement.
TGCGAACCGCCGCCGGTATCGACCTTTGGTACCGGCAGGATAACCTTTTTTCAGAGTCATCAACGGGAAGGCATCATGGAAGCCGTCAACACTGTAATCCAGCCAGAGAAAAGCAGGCGCCGGGTCCTCCTGAAGCTTTCCGGCGAGGTCTTCGGCGGCGGGAAACTGGGCGTCGACCCCGAAACCGTCCGCGACGTCGCCAAGCAGATCGCTGCGGCCGTCCCCGAAGTTGAAGTGGCCATCGTGGTTGGCGGCGGCAACTTCTTCCGCGGCGCCGAACTGTCCCAGAGCGGCATGGACCGCTCCCGCGCCGACTACATGGGCATGCTGGGAACCGTCATGAACTGCCTGGCCCTCCAGGACTTCCTGGAACAGGCCGGCGTGGAGACCCGTGTCCAGAGCGCCATCACCATGGGCCAGGTGGCCGAGGCCTACATTCCCCGCCGCGCCATCCGGCACATGGAAAAGGGTCGCGTGGTGATCTTCGGCGCCGGAGCGGGCTTGCCCTACTTCTCCACCGATACCGTTGCCGCGCAGCGCGCGCTCGAGGTCCACGCCGACGTCGTCCTGATGGCCAAGAGCGGAGTGGACGCCGTATACACGGCCGATCCCAAGAAGGACCCCTCTGCCGAGCGGCTTGAAACGCTCAGCTACGACGATGCGCTCCGCCGCGACATCCGTGTCATGGACCAGACGGCCATGACCATGTGCAAGGACAACAACCTCTCCATGGTGGTGTTCGGCATGGAAGGTGAAGGCAACGTCACCCGCGCCATCCTCGGCGAAAAGCTGGGCACGCTGGTCACTGCCTAGCTGCGGCTAGGATGTTTTCAGGACAGTTCCGCCCCCCGCCTTCCAGGACGGGGGACGGAAACAGCAACCGAGAACCATGTGCACGGAGCCGGCGCCCCGGACTGCACCACAACCGTCAGGAGAGACCGTGATAGAAGAAACCTTGCTCGAAGCCGAAGAGAAGATGGACAAGGCTGTAGAAGTGGCCAAGGAAGACTTCGCCGCCGTCCGCACCGGCCGGGCCAACCCGGGACTCTACAACAAGGTCCTGGTGGACTACTACGGTTCCCCCACGCCGCTGCAGCAGCTGGCCTCGTTCGCCATCCCGGACGCGCGGACCATCCTGATCACCCCGTTCGACAAGGCCGCGATGCGCGATATCGAACGCGCGCTGAGCGACTCCGAGGTAGGCGCCAACCCGTCCAACGACGGCAACGTCATCCGGATCACCATTCCGGAACTGACCAAGGAACGCCGCAAGGAATACGTCAAGATCGTTAAGACCAAGGGCGAAGACGCCAAGATCTCCATCCGGAACATCCGGCGCAAGGCCAAGGAAACCCTGGACCGGCTGGTCAAGGACGGCGAGGCCGGCGAGGACGAGGGCACCCGCGCCGAGAAGGAACTGGACAGCATCACCAAGGCCCACGTGGATGGCATCGACGAGCTCCTGAAGCGCAAGGAAGCAGAGCTGCTCGAAGTCTAATGGGCCAGGCAGATCAGGCCCCGGCACCACGGGCACGCACACGGGGGAAGCAGCCCAGGAGCAATCCGACGCCGAAGGCCGGCCGCAACCTGCCGGCCGCCGTCGTGGTGGGCCTTGCCATGCTCTTTGCAGTGCTGGGCGGACTCCTGTTCCTCCCGCTCGCCTTCGTTGCCGTCACCACGGCCTTCGCCGTCTTCGGCGTCTGGGAAATCTATCGGGCGCTGGAAGCCAACGGAACCAGGATGCCCATCGTGCCGGTCATGACCGGCACGGTGGCCATGCCGTTCGTGGCCTACTTCGGCGGTATCGAAAGCCTGCTGTTCGGCATGCTGCTCAGTTCTGTGGCCGTGCTCCTGTGGCGGTCCATCGAAAGCGCAGCAGGCTCGGCCAACAGTATCTTTGCCGGCGTCTTCACCCTGGGCTGGGTCCCGTTCTTCATCAGCTTCGCGGCGCTGCCGCTGCACGCCACCGGCGGGGCCTCCGCGCTGGGGTTCTGGCCCGGCGGGACCATTCCCGAAGGGGCGTGGCAGGTGGCGGTGATGCTCCTGCTGGTCGTGTCCAACGACACCTTCGGCTACCTGGTGGGTGCATCCCTGGGGAAACATCCCATGGCGCCCAAGATCAGCCCGAAGAAGTCGTGGGAGGGATTCGCCGGTTCGGTGGGCGGCGCCGTGCTCATCGGCATCCTTGCCTGCTTGTTCATCCTCGACAAGCCCTGGTGGGTGGGGGTGGTGCTGGCGGTCGGTACCGTGGCCGCTTCCACGGCCGGCGACCTCGCCGAATCCATGGTCAAGCGCGAACTGGGCGTCAAGGACATGAGCAGCATCCTGCCCGGGCATGGTGGAGTCATGGACAGGCTCGACTCCATCGTATTTGCATCCCCTGTTGTCTTTGTCCTTTACGGACTGGTCGCCGGGGCCTGACACACACCCGGCCGGCCCGGCACCCCTAAACTGGTGCACCGGCGCTACGGCCGAAGAGCATTGAAGGAATCACAGTGGCATTGGACATTCATCGGCAGATCCCCGGGTCCTTTGAGCGCGTGCAGCGCAGCGAGTACGGGTACAACGCCAGGCAGGTTGACCAGTTCCTGCAGCGCGCGCGGGTTTCCCTGGAGACCCCCGAAGCCGCAACCCATCCCGTCAACAGTGCCGACGTCCGGGCTGTCTCCTTTGATCCGGTCAAGGGCGGCTACTCTGCCGCGGTGGTGGACGCTGCCCTGGACCGGCTGGAGGACGCCTTCGCCAGGAGGGAACGGGATGAACTGATTGCAGCCCAGGGCGAGGAAGCCTGGCTGCGGGAGATCGGGAGCCTTTCCGGGATCCTCCGCGGGCGGTTGCACCGGCCCGACGGCGAGCGTTTCCGCCGCCCAGCCAGGAAGAAGGCGCGCAGCTACAACACGGAAGACGTCGACCGCTTGTGCCGGGAACTCGTGGCGTACCTGGAACAGGACAAGCCGCTGAGCGTGGACAGCGTCCGCCGGGCGGTATTCCGGCCCGCCGTCGGCCGCGAAGGCTACGAGGAAGCCCAGGTGGATGCGTTCCTGGACCGGGTGGTCGAACTGATGGCTGCGATCGACTGACCCGGCCGGCCGGGGGATTCTCAGGCGTACATGAGGCCTTCGTTGCCGACATTCATCACCCGGACCTGGGTGGGCAGGCCCATTGCCACGTCAATGAAGAGGACTATCACGGCCAGCAGGACGAACGCATCCGAAAACCTCGGTGAATCAGCGTTCCGTGGCCAGCGGCCGCTCCGGGGTGTGCAGGCGGGTCATGACCCGTGCCATGGACTTCGGTACCCGCGGGGCAGTGGCGAGTGAAACAACCACCATCACCGCGAAGGCTGCGGGGACGCTCCACGCAGCCGGCTGTGCCAGCCAGCCAGGGGTATTCCCGGCCCCGGCCACCGCGCTCGTGATCATGGCCCCGCCGCACAGAAGCCCGCCGGTCACCATCCCGGCGATGGCGCCGGCGTCGGTGAGGCCCCGCCACCAGATGCCCAAGAGCAGGACGGGACAAACGGTGGAGGCGGTAAAGGCGAATACCAGGCCTACGCTGCCGGCCAGGGTGAAGGAATCGGTCACGAAGGCAAATCCCAGCGGCACGACGGCGGACACTACCGCCGCGAGCCGGAACCCGTTAACGCCGGCGCCCAGGACGTCCTGGCTGATCACGCCAGCCAGGGAGACCACCAGGCCCGACGTGGTGGACAGGAACGCGGCGAACGCGCCCGCCACCACCAGCGCCGAGAGCAGTTCCCCGGCCGTTCCGCCCACCAGTTTCCCCGGAAGCAGGAGCACCACTGCGTCGGCCTGGCCGGAACGAGCCAGGTCCGGGGCAAACATTCGTGCCACTAGACCGCAGGCGGTGGGAAACAGGTAGAAGACGGAGAGCAGCCCCAGGACGATCAGGGTGGTCCGCCGCGCGGAATGCCCGTCCGGGTTGGTGTAGAACCGGACCAGCACGTGCGGCAGCCCCAGCGTGCCGAACAGCAGGGCCACCATCAGGGAAATGCCCTGGTAGAGCCCGGCAGGGGGTGCACCGGTGGGATTGACCGCCGGCGGCGACAGCTCGGGGGTGCCGTTGCCGGCGAGCATGAACATGATGAACAGCACGGGCACCGCCAGGGCTGTCAGCTTCAGCCAGTACTGGAACGCCTGGACGAACGTGATGGAGCGCATCCCGCCAGCCACCACCGTGAGGCAGACGACCACCACGACAGCCAGGGAACCCACCCACGACGGCAGGCCGGTGGTGATCCGGATGGTCAGGGCGGCGCCCTGGAGCTGCGGGACGATGTAGAGCCAGCCCACCAGCACCACCACCAGGCTGGTGACCTTGCGGGCGGCCCGCGAGTCCAGCCTGGCCTCGGTGAAATCAGGAATCGTGTACGCGCCGGAGCGCCGCAGCGGCGCCGCCACGAACAGCAGCAGCATCAGGTACCCCGCCGTGTATCCCACCGGAAACCACAGCGCGTCGGTACCGGACAGCAGGATGAGTCCGGCCACACCCAGGAAACTCGCGGCGGACAGGTACTCGCCGCCAATGGCCGAGGCATTCCACCAGGGGCGCACGGTCCGTGATGCCACATAGAAGTCGCCGGTGGTGCGGGAGATCCGCAGGCCGTAAAAGCCGATCACCGCTGTGGCCACGGAAACCACGGCCAGGGCGGTGATCGCGACGCCGGGATTCACTGTGGCGTCACCTTGCCCTGCCCGCCAGCACCCTGGTCACCGGCACCATGCTCGTTGGGCACCGCGCTCACTGGTCACCGGCCAGGTCGCGGTAGCGGGCCTCGTTGCGGGCGGCAGTCCGGATGTACAGCCACGCGCTGAGCCCGATCACGGGGTAGATTCCCACCCCCAGCAGGAGCCAGCCGAACGGGATTCCCGCCACGCGGGCTTCGGACAAGCCCGGGACTGTTGCCAGGAGCAGCGGAAACGCGGCAAGGATCAGCAGGAAGCCGAAAGCCACCACCAGGGCCAGCCGCAGCTGCGACCTGATCAGGGACCGGACGAAAACCTGGCCCACGTCCGATTCCAGCGCGGCTTCGCGGCTCTCCTGCGCGGCCCGGGCCGAGGTGGCGGGAGCGGTCACGCGCACCCTGGTCATGCGCTGGGCCTGATCCGGGTGGCCTCAAGCTTTTCCCGCACCAGGGGCAGGTGTCGCCGGCTGATCGGAAGGCTGGCCCCTGCCACCGTGACGCAGGGACCGTCGGCCGCAAGCTTCATGGAGGTGACGTGCTTGAGTGACACCAGGTAGGAACGGTGCGTGCGGATAAAACCGGCCTCCGCCCACTGCTGCTCAAGATCGGCCAGCGGCACCCGGATGAGGTAGCTGGCGTCGGCTGTGTGGAGCCGGGCATAGTCTCCCTGCGCCTGCACGTGCGTGACGTCGTCGCGCCTGATCATTTTGGTGGTTCCGCCCTGGTCCACCGTGATCATCTCCGGCGAGCCGCCGCCGTCGCGCAGCTCTGCGATCCGGCCCACCGACCGGGCCAGGCGCTCTGCCCGGATGGGCTTGAGGAGGTAGTCGACGGCGGCGAGTTCGAAGGCCGCCAGGGCGTGTTCCTCGTCCGCGGTGACAAACACTACCGCCGGCGGGTTGCTGCTCGTGGAAATGGCGCGGGCGACGTCCAGTCCGGAGACGGCCGGCATATGGATGTCCAGGAAGACGGCGTCCACGGACCCGGTGGACAAGGCCCGGAGGGCTTCGGTCCCGGACGTCGCGCGGAAGATTTTGCCAATCCGGCCGTCCCTGCCCAGCAGGAACGCGAGTTCTTCCACGGCGGGCAGCTCATCATCAACGACGAGGACGTTAATCATCCTCCTAGGGTAGCTTTCCGGCGGCGGAAGCCGGATCAGGCGTCATGGCCGGGCTGGGACTTGGGCACCCGCATGGTGATCAGGGTGCCTTCGCCTGGGGCTGTCTCGATGACCAGGCCGTGGTCGTTGCCGTAGACCTGGCGGAGCCGGGCGTCCACGTTCCGCAGCCCCACGTGCTCGCCATCGGTATGCCCGGCGAGCATTGACTGGAGCTGCGCCGGGTCCATGCCCACGCCGTCGTCCTCGATGGTCACCTCGGCGAACGCTCCTGCGTCTTCCGCCGTGATGCTGATGTGGCCCGGCCCTTCCTTGGCTTCCAGGCCGTGCCGCACGGCGTTCTCCACCAGCGGCTGCAGGCTGAGGAACGGGATCACCGTGCTGAGCACCTCGGGCGCCACCCGCAGGCTGACCTGCACCCGCTCGCCGAAGCGGGCGCGCTCCAACAGCAGGTAGCGGTCAATGCAGCGCAGTTCCTCGGCGAGCGTGGTGAAGTCCCCGTGCCGGCGGAACGAATAGCGCGTGAAGTCCGCGAACTCGACCACCAGTTCCCGCGCCCGCTGGGGATCCGTGTTGATGAAGGAGGCGATGGCGTTGAGGGAGTTGTAGATGAAGTGCGGGCTGATCTGGGCCCGCAGCGCCCGCACCTCGGCTTCCATCAGCAGGGTCCGGGACGCTTCCAGCTCCGCCAGCTCCACCTGGACCGCCACCCAGTCCGCCACCTCGCCGGTGGCCCGCACCAGTCCGGCGCCGGCCGACGGCGGGTGGCCGGCCGCCGTCGGAGCGTTCCTTGCCACGGGGGTACTGATAGCCCTGACCGGCCTGGTGCCGGCACTGGGCCGGCTGATGGCACGGATCCCGACGTCGCTGGCGCAGGCCATGCTCGCCGGCGTGCTCCTGCAGCTTTGCCTCGCACCGTTCAAGGCCCTGGGCACCGTCCCCCTGCTGGTGGGTCCGGTCATCATCTGCTGGCTGCTGCTGATGAGGTTCGCGCCGCGCTGGGCAGTGCCGGGTGCCCTGCTGGTTGCCCTCGGAGTGATCGCCGTTGCGCTGGCGGCCAGCGGGACAGGCATCCCGCAAACAACTTTGCTGCCCACGCTGGTCTGGACCACCCCGTCGTTCAGCCTGCAGGCCATGGTGGGCATAGCCCTGCCGCTGTTCGTGGTGACCATGGCTTCGCAGAATGTACCCGGGGTGGCAGTCCTGCGCTCCTTCGGATACGACACACCGTGGCGGCCGGCCATGCTGGTGACCGGCGCGGGCACTGCCCTCGGCGCGTCCTTCGGTGGCCACGCCATCAACCTCGCCGCGCTGAGCGCCGCGCTTGCCGCGGGTGAAGAGGCCGGCCACGACCGGAGCCGGCGGTGGGTTGCCGGTGTCACCTCCGGCCTTGCCTACCTGGTCCTGGCTGCATTCTCGGCGGCCCTCGTCACCCTGGTCAACGCCGCGCCCGGGGGGATGCTGGAAGCCGTGGCCGGACTGGCGCTGCTGGGGACCCTGGCCGCCGCAGTCTCCGCGGCACTGGCCGATCCCGAGGACAGAATTGCCCCGTCCGTCACCTTCCTGGCTGCGGCGTCCGGGCTGGCTTTCCTGGGCATCGGCTCGGCATTCTGGGCACTGGCTGCCGGCCTGCTGGTCCGGGCCGTCCTGAAGCCCCGCCTCCCCCGGGCTGCAGGCTAGCCGCTAGGAGGGTTCGTGGTTCTGGCCCTCGCGGGCCAGCGCGGTGAGGCGCGATACGGCACGGAAGTACTTCTTCATGTAGCCGCCCGTCATCATTTCCTCGGTGAAGAGCTTGTCGAACGGGACGCCGCTGGCAAGGATGGGGACGTCCTTGTCGTAGAGGCGGTCGGCGAGGACCACGAACCGCAGCGCCACGGCCTGCTCGGTGATGGTTTCCACGTTCCGCCACACCACACCGTCGATGCCGTCGATCAGCTGCCGGTAACGGCTGGGGTGCACGCCCGCGAGGTGGTGGATCAGCGTGGAGAATTCGTCCTGGGCCACCGTCTTGCCGTCGAACTCTGCCTTCATGTGCGAGGACAGTTCGCTGTTCTTCAGGGGCGCCGGCGCGGCTGGCAGCCCGCGGTGCCGGAAGTCCTCGCCGTCAATCCGGATGACGTCGAACTGGTCCGCCAACACCTGGATCTCACGCTGGAAGTCCACCGCTGCGAACCGCCCGTCACCCAGGGAACCAGGCAGCGTATTGGACGTTGCGGCGAGTTTGACGCCGGCGTCGGCCAGTTCCCGCATCAGCCGGGACATCAGGACGGTGTCGCCCGGATCGTCCAGTTCGAACTCGTCAATGCAGACCAGCCTGTAGCTGCTGAGTGCGTCCACGGTTTTCCGGAAGGACAGGGCGCCCACCAGGTTGGTGTATTCAACGAACGTGCCGAAGGCCTTGGGGCCCGGGGACGCGTGCCACAGCGAGGCCAGCAGGTGGGTCTTGCCCACGCCGAAGCCGCCGTCCAGGTAGATCCCGGCGCGGGAGTCGTCCTTCTTGCCGAACAGCTTCTTGAACAGGCCGCCGCCGCCGTTGGCCGGGCCCACGCCGTCGGCGAAACCCTGGAGTGCCCGGACTGCCGCGGCCTGGCTCGGCTGCTTGGGGTCCGGACGGTAGCTGGCGAATGACACCTGGCCGAACCGGGGCGAGGGATAGAAGCCCTGGAGGAGTTCATCCACCGAAACTGCCGGGGTGCGGGCGGCAAGCTGTTCGATCTGTACCAAGGTGGTCCGTTCTGCTGGTAGGAGGTCCCCAGAAAGGATACCGGCAATGCGGTGCCCCGCCCGGTTTCCCGGCCTGCTGCCGGCGCCGCAGTGACCAAGGCAACATTTCGTCCTGTTAACGGAATACGGACAACGTGCGGGGCGGTGGCTAGTGTGGGAACAGATCCCGACGCCGGTGCCACTCCAGGTCCAGCGGTCCTCCCGTGTCTCTAATGAAAGGCCATCACCAATGCCCTACCCCGTTGAGCAGAACGAGAAGTTCGCCGCCTACGCCCACCCCGAGCGCCTGGTCTCCACTGAATGGCTTGCTGCAGCCCTTGCAGAGGGTGCCGTGGCCAACGGCGACCTGGTGGTCGTTGAGTCCGACGAGGACGTGCTCCTGTACGAAACAGGCCACATCCCCGGTGCCGTGAAGATTGACTGGCACACGGACTTGAACGACGAGGTGACGCGCGACTATGTGGACGGAGCCGCCTTCGCCAAGCTCGCGGCGTCGAAGGGCATTTCCCGGGACACAACAGTGGTCATCTACGGCGACAAGTCCAACTGGTGGGCCGCCTATGCCCTGTGGGTCTTCACCCTTTTCGGCCACCAGGACGTCCGGCTGCTCGACGGCGGCCGGGACAAGTGGATTGCCGAAGGCCGGGAACTGACCAAGGACAAGCCCGCACCCGCCGCCGGCAACTACCCCGTGGTGGAGCGCGACGACGCTCCCATCCGCGCGTTCAAGGAAGACGTCCTGGCGCACCTGGGCACCGGGCCGCTGATCGACGTCCGCTCCCCGGAGGAGTACACGGGCCAGCGCACGCACATGCCCGCCTACCCGGAGGAAGGCGCCCTGCGCGGCGGCCACATCCCCACCGCCGCCTCCGTCCCCTGGGCACGGGCCGCCGCAGCTGACGGCACCTACCGGAGCCGCGAGGAACTCGAGGCCATCTACCTGGGCGAGGCCGGCCTCACCGCGGGCGACGACGTGGTGGCCTACTGCCGCATCGGAGAGCGCTCCAGCCACACCTGGTTCGCCCTCAAGTACCTCCTGGGCTTCGAGTCCGTCCGCAACTATGACGGCTCATGGACCGAGTGGGGCAATGCTGTCCGCGTCCCGATCGTCAAGGGCGCCGAGCGCGGTTCCGTTTCCGTCCCGGCAGGAGTCTGACGCGGACACCGTCCCGCGTAAACTTGGACTGATGACTACTCAAGCCTTGCCCTCCGCCCTGGCGGCCATCGTCGACGACTTCCAGGCCCTCAGCGAACCCGAGAGGCTGCAGCTGCTGCTGGAGTTCTCCGAGGGACTGCCGCCGCTTCCGGAGCGGCTGAACGACCATCCCGAGCTCCTCGAGCAGGTGGTGGAGTGCCAGTCGCCGCTGTTCCTCACCATTGAGACGGAGAAGAACGACGGCGGGCAGGCGCCTGCCGTGCGCCTGTACTTCAAGGCCCCGGCCGAGGCTCCCACCACGCGCGGTTTCGCCGGCGTCCTGCATGAGGGGCTTGACGGGCTGTCGCCCCAAGAGATCCTCTCGGTGCCGGACGACATGCCCGAACTTCTCGGCCTCACCCGGGCCATCACGCCGCTGCGCATGCGCGGCATGACGGCAATGCTGGGAAGGATCAAGCGCAAGGTCGCCGCTGCCGGCGCCGTCCGCGCCTGATCGGCCTACCGGTGGCACGCAAGAGCGCTTTCCAGGGAACCCCGGCCACAGCGGCACTGACCGCGGCCGGGGTTCCCTTTGTGCTGCACCCCTATACCCACGATCCCTCGGTGGCCAGCTACGGGACCGAAGCCGCGGAAGTCCTGGGCATCGATCCGGCCCGCGTGTTCAAAACGCTGATGGTCGAGGTGGAGGGAAAGCTGGCGGTGGGGATCGTGCCTGTCAGCGGAAGCCTTGACCTGAAGGCCTTTGCCGCCGCCATGGGGGCGAAAAAGGCGGCAATGGCTGATCCCGCTGCAGCCCAGCGGAGGACCGGTTATGTCCTTGGCGGCATCTCCCCGCTTGGCCAGCGGCTGCCCTCCCCCACTGTGCTGGACTCCAGCGCCCTCACGCTGGAAAGCCTGCTCGTTTCCGGGGGTAAGCGGGGCCTGGATGTCGAACTCGCCCCGGCAGACCTTGTCCGACTGACCAACGCCGCCACGGCACCGATCAGTTCGATGGCGTAGGGCGACGCCAAGATATGTCTGCCGCGCCTGTCCCCATGTCCCCCGGGTTCAGCCTAGGTGCAAGCTGCTGCCGCAGCCACGCTTTCACGAGGCCCTCCCAGCGTTCCGGGTCCACGTTCCATTCCTTCGTGTGGCGGGCCTGGTGGAAGGGCTCGAAGGTGACCATCTCCGGATTCCGTTCCGCCAGCAGCGTGGACGGCGTGTACGGCACATATTCGTCGTCAACGCTGTGGATGATCAGCGTGGGCGTCCTCAGTTCCACGGCGCGGGACACCCAATCCATCTCTTTCAGGTCCACGGGCGCGGCGAGCCCGGTCAGCCTGCGTCCCAGCGGATGCCCGAGCATCAGCTGCCCGTACCGGCCCACCAGGGACGGAATCCGGTTGATTTGCGCATGGTGCGCCAGGACGTTCACCCAGTCGATCACCGGGGCATCGAGCACCATGGCACGGACCAGGTGCCGGTACCGGGACAGGTCAGCGGTCTGCAGGCAGATGGCACCTCCCATCGACCAGCCAAACAGCACGATTTCCTCCGCGCCGTTGGCCAGCGCGTACTCAATGGCGGATTCAATGTCCCGCCATTCCGTGGAGCCCAGGCCATACCGCCCGTCACCGGCCGAGGGCGCGAGCCCGTCGTTGCGATAGGAGACCAGCAGGCTGGTCAGGCCGAGTTCCAGCGCCGGACCCACGGCACGCAGCGCCTCTTGCCGGCTGGCGCCCCGGCCGTGCACCATCACCGCCCACGTCCGGGCAGTGCCACCGGCACGCACCAGCCACGCCGGCGCCTCGCCGCGGTCCACCGGGATCACCACGTCCTCCGCTGGAAGCCCGACGGCGGCCGGGTCCGGGTAGACAGCCCCGCTCCACCAGCCCCAGCGTGCAGTGGAAAGGTCGCCGGCGTACACTGCTTCCACTTCGCGCAGCACTGTCCGCTCCGACGGAGAATAAGACACGATCCGGCCGATCCGCGCGTGCCCCTGGCCGCCGTCGAAGAAGAACCCATACACACCGTCCACGGTTGTGTCGTCGGTGGCGGCAAGGATCACCTGCTGTTTCTGGCCGTCCCGGATCACGGCCAGCACCTCCTGGTCTGAGGTCCGCTGCCGGGAGGGGGTGATGACCCGCCGGGCGAAGTAGACCGCCAGGGCCGACGAGCCGGTGGCAAGGAGTCCGGCCAGGGCCCCGCCGCCTATCGCGCCGCCGATGGCCCACTTGGCCCGCGATGACATCCCGCCGGATTCGCTGGCGGGTGATACGGGAACCGGGCCGGTGCGCTGGAAAAGAGCCATGGCACTATTCTTACCGCCCGCGGACGGTAGCCCGCATTCCTAGACCGCGGACGCACCCGGGAGCCGGGCGGTGACCGGGTGCGGCTCCCCGGGCGCAGGGCTAGGCTAAGGCCATGAGCGAACCCATCGTCATCCTGACCGAAGAACCCCTGGGCGCGGACGACCGCGTGAACATCGAACGGCTTGTGGACGGAGCAGAGACACGCCTCCTTGTGCTGGTGCCCGCCAACACCGAGCGGCACCTGCTGGTGGATTTCCTCGAGAACCTTTCCCTGCTGGACATTGCCAAGGCTTTCCGGGAACTGGCAGCGGGCGCACCTGATCCGGGCACCGAGCGGGCCCACGCGGCGGAAACACTGGCGGCCTCGGTCGCTGCCCTCGAAGGACTGGGCAGCGGCGTTACAGGTGAGGTGGTGGAGGGCGGAGCGGTTGACGGCCTGGTGGCCAAAGTCCGCGAGACCGGCGCGTCCCAGGCAGTGGTGATCACCCGGCCCCATGCCGTGGCCGACACCTTCCATACGGACTGGGCCAACAAGGCGCAGGACCGGCTGGGCGTGCCCGTGCTGCACCTGTACGCGGGCTCGGGATTTATCGGCGACTCCTGAGCGTTGACAACCGTATGAACATCTTCGGAAACAGCATCTTCGGTAACCGGGCCACCCACGCCGTCGCGGACCCTGCCGCAGTGCAGGACACCGCCCACGAGGAGTCCGCCACGGAAACCGCCGACGGAACCGGCACCGTCCGGAAAAGCGATGCCGAATGGCGGCAGGAACTGACTCCGGAGGAGTTCTACGTCCTCCGGCAGGCCGGCACCGAGCGTCCCTTCACGGGAGAGTACTGGGACACGCACACGGCGGGCACCTACCAGTGCCGCGCCTGCGGGACGGAACTGTTCACCAGCAACGAGAAGTTCGACTCCCATTGCGGCTGGCCGTCCTTCTGGGCTCCGCTGGCTGAGGGGAAGGTCCGCTACATCCATGACCGCACCCTTGGCATGGACCGCGTGGAAGTCCGCTGCGGAACCTGCGACTCCCACCTTGGCCACGTCTTTGAGGGCGAAGGCTATGGCACTCCCACGGACCAGCGCTACTGCATCAATTCCGTGTCCCTGAAGCTGGTTCCGCGGGAAGAACCGCAGGTCAGCGGCGAAAGCCCCGAGGCCTGATCCCCCAGCACCCGGAGGGCTCGGGCCCTCCGCTTCAGCCCTGAGCAACAGTGTTTCTTGGGCTGGACCACTTTTGAGATTAGTTCTTCTGGTTGCTTGTTACGCTCCCCATAGACAGCAAGCAAACAGAAAGGCAGCCGACGATGACCGAAGTCCTGACCCCCGCACTGACCGGAATCTCCGCCACCACCCCGGACTGGCTCCGGCTCAAGGCCGCGGCCGCGGCACTCCAGCTCCTGCAGGCGCAGGACGGTTCAATCCCCGACTCGGCAGCGCATGCCGCGGCTTCCGCTTCCGTTGACGAGATCACCGCCGCGGTCCGGGCCCTGGCCCCCGCGTTCCCGCACGACGCCGCATATCTCGATGCTGCCTGCAGTGACTTCGCAGCGTGGCAGGCCGGCGGGTTCGGTGTGCCCGATTTCCTGAACTCCCTGCTCGCCTTCCAACCACAGGAGCAGCGCCGCGACGGCCTGCAGCACCTGGTCATCTTCCCCATGTACACGCAGAACGGCAGCAGCAGCCGCCTCGTGGAAGCAGTCCTCATCGAGGTCATCTGGCCGGAATTCATCGCCGGCCTGGAAAGCGGAGACTACTCCAACAAGCTGTTCGTCCCCATCCGCTTCCTGGACTTCACGGCCGGCTATGACACCAACTCCGCCGTCCTCTTCCCCGAAACCGTTGCCGTCAGCGAAACCCCCACCTTCACGTGGGGCGCGATCTTCGCCGATCGGGAAGCAGCCCGCTTCCGCCGCGTCCTGAAGGCGGCCGCCGGGATCACCTGCCTGGACCTGCCCGAAGGTGCCGCGGACATGCTCGCCGACCAGGACCTCACGGAGGCCACCTTCGTGATGTGGGACCTGATCCACGACCGCACCCACATGCGCGGCGACCTGCCCTTCGACCCGTTCATGATCAAGCAGCGCATGCCGTTCTTCCTGTACTCCCTGGAAGAGCTCCGCTGCGACCTGACTGCCTTCCGCGAGTCCGTGCGGATCGAGCAGGACGAGGACGCGGATCCGGAGGCACGCCGGCACGCGAAGCTGGTGCAGTACGCCATCATCTTCGACCGCATCTTCCGCTTCGCCATCACTGGCAGCCGGGTCCGCAACTACGACGGCCTGGGCGGACAACTCCTTTTCGCGTGGCTGCACCAGCACCATGTCCTCCACTGGACCGACACCCGGCTCACCATCGACTGGGATGAAGTGGCTGACGCCGTCATTGCCCTCGGCACCGCCATTGATGACCTGTACTGGCGCTCCATCGACCGGCCCAAGACCGCGCACTGGCTGGCCGCCTACGAGCTGATCTCCGCGACCGTCACCCCAAATCCGGCGTCGGTCTGGGCCAAGGGACCGGAAGCGCTGCCCCTCGCGGGTCCGCCGCGGGGCCTCACCGACCAGGTGCTGGACGACGAGTTCCCGCTGTCCATGTTCTACGAGGCATTGGAAAAGAAAATGCGCCCCGTTATCGAATCCACCGCCGGCATCACCGGCAGCTCCGCACTGTGAGCAGCCCCCGGAACGGCGAACTACCGCTGAACGTCCTGGTCACGGGCGGCAGCGGCGCCTCCGGCGTGGCGGTGGCCCGCGCGCTCCACCAGGCCGGCTGCCGAATCTTCACGGTCGGCTCCGACCGGCACCGGATCGAGGCAGCGGCACAGCAGGCGGGCGACGGCGTCACCCCCCTGGTGTGCGACCTTGCCAGGCTCGACGACGTCCGGCGGCTGCGGGAGGAAGTTTCCGCAGCCGCGGGGCCGGTGGACGCGGTAATCCACCTGGTGGGCGGCTGGCGCGGCGCCTCCGGCATCCCGGACCAGTCCGACGAGGACTGGGACTTCCTGCACCAGGGCGCAGTCACCACACTGCGCAATGTCTCCCGCGTGTTCTTCGATGACATCGCCGCCTCGGGCAACGGCAGGTTCGTTATGGTCTCCTCCACGGCCCTTGACCAGCCCACGGCAGGCGTGGCCAGCTATGTCGCAGCCAAGGCGGCCGCTGAAGCCTGGACCATGGCGATGGCAGACGGCTTCCGCAAGGTGGACGGCGGGCAGGCTGCCGCCGTCGTGCTGGTGGTGAAGGCCTTGGTGGACGAAGGCCTGCGGCGCAGCCACCCGGAACGCTCCTTCCCGGGCGCCACGGACGTGGAGGAGCTGGCGGCCGCCGTCGTCCGGCTCTTCAAGGCGCCCGCGGACGAACTGAACGGCACGCGCCTCCGGCTGGCCGGCCAGCCGCCGCAGTGACTGTACCTAGACTGAAAGCGTGAGCAAAAGCATGACAACAACAACGGCAGAAACCGGGCACGCGGCGCGGCTGCACGATCCCGGCGTGCGTGGCTTTGCCTCGGACAACTACTCCGGCGTCCACCCCGAGATCCTCGCAGCCCTCGCCGCCGCGAACGGCGGGCACCAGGTCTCCTACGGAGAGGATGACTACACGGCACGGCTGGAAGAACTGATGGCGGAGCACTTCGGGCCAGGCATCGAATGCTTTCCCGTCTTCAACGGGACCGGTGCCAATGTCCTGGCCCTGCAGTCGCTGCTGCCCCGCTGGGGCGCCGTGGTGTGCGCCTCCACCGCGCACATCAACATGGATGAGAACGGCGCCCCCGAGCGGATCGGCGGCATCAAGCTGCTGCACGTCCCCACCCCGGACGGCAAGCTGACGCCCGAACTGATCGACCGCGAGGCCTGGGGCTGGGGCGACGAACACCGCGCCCAGCCGCTCGCCGTCTCCATCACCCAGACCACCGAGCTTGGCACCTGCTACACCCCGGAGGAAGTCCGCGCCATCGCGGGCCATGCCCACGCCCGGGGCATGAAGCTGCACATGGACGGCGCCCGGCTGGCCAACGCCGCCGCCCACCTGCAAGTTCCGCTGCGGGACTTCACCCGGGATGCCGGCGTGGACATCCTCTCTTTCGGGGGCACCAAGAACGGCCTGCTGTTCGGCGAAGTGGTGGTGGCACTCAACCCGGAGGCCGCCCACGGGCTGGTCTACCTCCGCAAGATGAACATGCAGCTGGCCTCCAAGATGCGGTTCCTGTCCGCCCAGTTCATCGCCCTCCTCGAGGGTGGCCTCTGGCTGCGGTCGGCCTCGCATGCCAACGCCATGGCTGCCCGCCTGCGCGCCGCCGTCGACACCATCGACGGAGTCCGGCCCACCCAGAAAACCGAATCCAACGGCGTCTTTGCCATGCTGCCCCCAGGCGTGGCAGACAGGCTCCGCACGTCCTTCCGGTTCTACGACTGGAACGAGGCCGCCGGGGAAGTCCGCTGGATGTGCTCCTTCGACACCACCGAGGAGGACGTTGATGCCTTCGCTGCCGCTATCCGCCACGAACTCCGCGATTACCGGAGCGGGCAGGGCACCTAGGCCGCCGGTGACGGCGAGCCTTCCCGTTCTGCCTTGGCCTGTTGCGTAATCTGCCAAGGTGAACGCACTTGACCAGGTTCCCCCGGATTTTCTCCACGCCTTGGGAACCCTCAGGAAAGCCCAGTGCCGCAAGGAACTCCGCCTCGCGGAAATTCCCGCGCCCGCGCGCCTTGCCCCCTTTGCCGTCGCATTGGGAGCAGAAGTCATGGCGCCCGGTGCCGCCACTCCTGCCACTCCCCTGCACGGACCCGCCGCAATGGCCCTGGCGGCCGCGGCGGGTTCCGGGGACGACTCCGAAACGGAGCTGGCAACCGGGCGGTTCATCCTTCTCCACGACCCCGAGGGCTCGGCCGTCTGGGATGGCGAATTCCGGATCGTGACCTACATCAGGGCCGAGCTGGAGCCGGAGATGGGCAACGACGAAATGCTTGGAACGGTGGCCTGGACCTGGCTGGTGGAAGCGCTGGAGAACCACAAGGCGCCCTACCGGGCAGCGGGCGGCACGGCCACGCGGGTCCTGTCCGAAAGCTTCGGCACCCTCGCTGAACGGCCGGGGTCCATCGACATCGAGCTCCGGGCGTCGTGGACCCCGGCGTCCTCCGACGTCACTGCCCACCTTGAAGCGTGGTCCGACATGGTATGCACGTTCGCCGGGCTGCCTCCGCTGCCCGACGGCGTGACGCCCCTGCCGCACCGGCGCCGGAACTAGTGCACGCGCACCGCTGCCGGCGTGCAGGCAGGCCGCCTTTCCGGGGCTGCCCGGTAAACTAAGGGCATCATGACCCCTAATATTCCGGAAAACACCACGGCCGGCGTCCCGGCTGCTGATACCGCACCCCACATCACGGTGGAAGGCTTCGACAGCCCCATCCCCGAAATCATCGAGCTGGCAGCACCCCGGGAGGGCGTGCCGCTGGTCATCGAAACCCAGGCCGGGCTGGAGCGGTGCGCCGCCGCCATTGCTGCCGGCACGGGCCCGGCGGGTGTTGACGCCGAACGCGCTTCCGGTTTCCGTTACGGACAGCGGGCGTTCCTGGTCCAGATCCGCCGCGAAGGCGCCGGCACCTGGCTGATCGATCCCGAACCCTTCGAAAACCTCACCATCATCAATGACGCCCTCCGCGGCGTCGAATGGATCCTCCACGCGGCCACCCAGGACCTGCCCTGCCTCCTGGAGTTGGGCATGTGGCCGGACAAGCTCTTCGATACCGAACTCGCCGCACGCCTGGCGGGCCTGCCCCGGGTTGGCCTGGCTGCGGTCATCGAGCAGCTCCTGGGATTCAGCCTCGCCAAGGAACATTCGGCAGCGGACTGGTCCACCAGGCCCCTTCCGGAACCCTGGCTCCGCTACGCCGCCCTAGACGTCGAGGTGCTCAGCGAGCTGCGTGAAGAGCTGGTGGAGCTGCTGGAAGCCGACGGGAAGCTCGGGTACGCCGAGCAGGAGTTTGCCGCCATCCTCGCTGCCGGCGTGGCCCCGCCGCGGGTTGATCCCTGGCGGAAAACCTCCGGCCTGCACCAGATCCGGGACCGCCGCCAGCTCGCCGCCGTCCGGGAGCTGTGGCTGGAACGCGACTCCCTGGCACAGAAACGGGACGTGGCACCGGGACGGCTGATTCCCGACTCCGCCCTGGTGGCGGCCGCGAAGGCTATGCCCGCCACCGTGCCGCAGTTGCTGGGCACCAAGGGATTCCATGGCAGGGCGGCACAGCGGGAGGCTCCACGCTGGCTGCGGTGCATTGCCGCCGCCCGGGACCTCGAGGAACTGCCTCCGCTGCACCTGGCGACGAACGCCCCGCCCCCGCCCCGCGTCT